>NZ_JAYFEZ010000007.1:0-48459 GCF_034863425.1 Mycoplasma sp. 21DD0573 | reverse complement strand
CCTTATTTATAGGTGTTTTCGTTTTTTAACCCTTTTTAACTTGGAAACTCAGGTTGACTTAGAATTATGATTACCTTCAGAACAAAGATATAGAGAAACATCTAGTGTAAGTTATATGGGTGATTTCCAAGCTCGTAGAGCTATGATTAGATATAAAAACGATGAAGGTAAAACTGAATACGCTCACACAATGAATGGTTCAGGTTTAGCTGTTGATAGAGTGATTGCAGCTATCTTAGAAAACTATCAAAACCCTGATGGAAGTGTTTCTGTTCCTGAAGTTCTTGTACCATATATGGGTGGATTAAAATCATTATAGTAACGCTTATGCGTTATTTTTTACACATTTTGTGAAAAAAATAATTATTTACTTAACTATAAGTTAAGTATGTAATAAAATGAATTTATATTTATCATTTTATTTACTCAATTTACTAAGGAGATTTATGAAAAAATTAAAATACTTATTGTTTGGAGCAGGATCAATTATTTTGGCTGCTGCACCTATTGTTACTAACTCATGTAATTCAGAAAAAACACCTGAAGCACCTAAAGTAAAAACATACACAGAAGAAGAAGTTGCTGAAAAAATTAAAGCAGCTCAAACTCTAATTGCAAATGGTGGAGGAATTGGTAGTTCAAATGCATGAAACTCATTCTCTGGGGAAAAACACGCTATGGGAATGCAAGTTTACAAAAATGCTAAAGCTGCTTTTGACAAAATGATTACACAACCAAATGTTGATTTAACTAAAGTTAATATTTCTGGTGATGAAATTGTTGTTTCAACACCTGAAGAAGGTAAATTTATTCCAGTGGTATTCATGGATTTAGATGAAACTGTTTTAAATAACTTTAAATACCAAAACTATTTATTCCTTAACAACCAATCATACGATGCACGTGCATGAGATGATTTTGTTAGTCAAGCTATTTCTACAGAAGTTCCTGGAGCAATTGATTTTATTAAGCATGTTTACTCAAAAGGTGGAGTAGTATTCTTTAACTCTAATCGTTCTCAAAAATGACATAAAGAACCAAGTAAAACAAACTTAATTAATTTAGGACTTGAGGCTAAATATATGCCTGATTTTATTTGATGAATGCAAGGTGTGGATTTAGCTAATAAAGAAAAACCTTATTCATCAACAACCTCTACAAGATCAGAAAAAGAAGAAAGAATGCATCTTGTAAACAATAATAAAATTACAATTGGCGAAACACCAGTTCAATTCAAAGTCGTTATGAGAGTCGGGGATGATATTTCTGATTTTAATGACAACTTCACTAAAAAATCAGGTGTAACTTCTGAACAAGTTGTAGGTGAACTTAAATCTGATTCAAATAGATATGGTGACTTATTTGGAAATATGGATATTTCTGTAATGGGAACATACTATAACAAAGAAACAGGTGCTTGAGAGGATGAAACTCACTCTGAATCATATGTTTTAATCCCTGGAAATTCATCATATGGAAGTTGATTATCACATTTAATTGGTCAAAAAGGATACAACTACACTAAGATTGCTGAAAAATTAAAAGGATTTATTTACGTTCCATCAAAAAGTTAGTTAATTTAATATAAAAAATAAACCAATAAAATGGTTTATTTTTCTTTTTCAATTACATAAATTTGGTCGTTTATTCAAACAACATCACCTGGGTGTATTTTTGAAGATCTACCTTCAGGTTTTTTGTTATTAATTTTAATATCATTTGTCTCAATAAAGAATTTAGCTTGACCACCTGTATCGGTCTCGTTAATTTTCTTTAAAAATTGACTTAATTTAATTGAATCACCTGTTATTTTAATTGTCATAATTAATTGTTATAAAACTTTCTTAATGGTGTAATTAACTGAATATGTGAATTATCATTTTCTGTTAATAAAAGTACTCTATCTTCTTTTTCAGAAATGAAAATATTAATATTACCCGGATCTAACTGTGAAACTGCATCCTTAATATAAATGTAGTTAAAATCCATGTCAATAGGTTTTCCTTCTAAAATTTGAAATTTATTCGAAACAGCCTTACCTGTTCCTATTTCAGGAACTTCAAATAAAACTTTGATTTCATTTTCATTAAATGAGAATTCCATTTTTCTATCTTTTTCTGTGATTTGGAATAAAGCTGTATTAATAACTTTTAATAATTCATCTTTTTCAATAGAAAATCTTCTTGTATATTTTGTCTGGAACAATGATGAAATATCAATATATTGAATTTTACTTACAGAAATATAAATTACTGTATTTTCGTAAGAAATACCTATTTTATGCTCGTCAAAGAATAATTGAACTTTTTCTGGTGCATCTTTTGTGATAAGTTTTTTAAGACTTTTTGCATCGACTGTTAAATCGATATCAACTTTCTTATCAACTTTTAAAATTTCAGTTGAAAGTCTATATGAATCAGTTGCTACAAATCTTACATTTTCTGAATTTTTAGATGTTATATTAATACATTTAAAAACTATTGAGTTTAATTTATCATTACTTATTGTTGTTGAAATCGAAACATTGTTGATGATTTTATCTAATCTCTGAGCGTCAATTTCAAGAGTATTTTTTTGATCTTCAAAATTTGTATCAATATATTGTGTAATATCATTTGTTGTCAAAGTAAATGAAGTTGAACCTTCATAAATATCAATTAAATTACCTCTTTGTTTAAAAGTGATTTCTTTATTAAATTTCTTAATAATATTTTTTAATAAAGAAGCTAAAATACAAAGTTTTCCTGCTTTTTCAACTTTAATTTTATCTTCATCGACTTTAATGACTTTTCTAGCTGCTATAGATGCGTTAGCTGCTGTTAAAACTAAGTTTTGAGTATCTAATTCAATCTTAATTGTTCTTGATAAATAATGCATATCATTATTATCGATATAATTAGACATAAATTCAATCAATTGATCTATTAAATGTTTTGAAATTGTAAATTTCATATCTTCTCCTTAACATAAATATTAACAGTTGTTAATATGTTTATAACTTTCAAAAAGTTAATTTTTAGTGTGTTTTTATATTATTTTTTAAGTTTTTAGTTAAAAATAAATGTTTATAAATTATTAATAATTCTTGCGCATCTTATCTTCTACTTCATTTATAACTTTTTTAACTTTAATATCATCTTTAGTATTTATTTTCTTTAAAGCACTTAATATAGTTGAATGATCTCTTTTAAATAATTTACCTAATTCATTAGATGAATAATCTAAATGCTTTTTAATCATATAAATCGCAATTTGTCTCGCTAAAAAGATATTAGATTTTCTCGATGGGCTCAAAATATCTTTAACTGGTATTTTGTAATATTCTGAAACAGCTTTTAAAATTATTTCATCAGTAATTTCTGCTTTATCTTTAATGAAATCGCCAAAAATATTTTTAATTGTTTTTATAACTAAAGTTTTTGGTAATGATTTAATTTCTTTTTCGTAGAAACTTAATCTTTTTACAGCACCTGTAAGTGTTCTGATTGAATTTGAGTTATTTCTTATGATGAAATCTTTTGATTCATCATCTAATGTGTTTGTGTCGAAGTTGTTTTCTGTAAGTAAGAAATCCAAAATCTTGTGTAAATCTTCTTGTTCGGGTTGTTTGATTTTTGTAATAAAGCCAGATTGAATTCTTGAAACAAGTCTTTCATCAAATATTTTAGAAATTCCATTTATATCTGTATCTGAACAGAAAATGGTTAATTTACCTTTTTCCATTCTACTATCTAGAACTTGGAAAATATAATCCTTTGTAGCTTTTTTATTCCCTGAACCATACAATTGGAAATCGTCAAACATTAAAATGTCGTAATTATCAATTAATTTCTTCTGAAATTTATTAAGAACATCAACTGAATTTTCTTTTAATAAAGGCTGAATTCATCGAATAAACTCAGTTGCGTTAACAAGAAACGATGATTTACCTTCTTTGTTTAAAGCGTTAGAAATAGCTTTTAAAAGGTGAGTTTTACCTAAACCGGAGTTACCTGTGATAAATAAAACTTCTAGTTTGTATTCGTCGTCAATAATTGATTTACAAATATTTAAAGCTTCATCATTGAATGAACCATGAATATAGTTGTGAAATGTATATTCAATACCATCTGTTTTCTTTTTATTTGTTGTAGGTATCTGAATATTTAAGTTTTTACTTTGTTTTTCAGTTTCTTTAAGTGCATCTAAAGTCTCTTTATCAATTATTCTGTAAGCGACATTCGCTCCAAAAATTTCTTTGACCGACTTATCAAAAACATTTTTGTAATAATTTTTAAATGAACTTAAATTAGGATGGACTTTAGGGAAATAAATAACAACTTCATTGTTTTTGAAACTAAGAATTGTTAAATTTTTAAAAAACGTTTTAAAAGCGAGATTATCTTGAATTTCATTCTTTATATACTCGATATAAAGTTCATTATAAGAGTTTAATTTCGCTTCTTCTTTGTTTTTCTCTTCATCAAAATTATTAATATTCATAGCTAAATTTTATTACTATATAAAAAACATATTTAAAAATAAGTTATAAACAACTTTAGCAACATAGTTATGCAAAAGTTATCCACAACTAAAGTGTCTAAAATGTAAGTAAAAAAGTACTTATTAACATATTTATATTTTATTGTTTTAACTATGTGGATAACTTATCAAAAAACAATCCTATTTGACACCTAAAATAAAGGGTGATATATAAAAATTAAATCTTTATAATTTAAATAAATAGATAGAAAGTAAGGAGAGAAAATGAAGGGTAAATTTATTAAGCAAATTAAAGGTGGTAAAGAATTAGGTTGAGCACTTATGTTATTTTTACCTGAAGGTAAAAGTCAAACATTCTTAGTTTTTGTTACAAATGTCTTTCCAAATTTATATAAAAAATATGAAGTTGAGTTTGAAGATAATCCTAAAGCTAGTTACAAAAACTCAAAAATTATTAAGAATTTAGAGTTGATAATCGAAGATGTGCAAACAGATTGAGTCGATTATCTTTCAAAAAATGTACCTAACATCGGAAAATTAACTGCTAAAAAAATAATTGATGAATTTGGACAAGATTTATTTACTAAACTAGCAGATATTGAAAATTATAGAGATGAATTATTAAGTGTAATTACTGATAAACAACTAGAATCATTAGCTAAATATTATGAAGAAAATAGTGCAAGATTAAAATCACTACTAAACTTAACTGAAGAAGATAAGAAAAATATAAATTTATTTAATAACCCAAGAGTTAGTGATTTAGTTGAAAAATTAGCAACTATTCACGGTTCTAGAGAATTTAACTTCATTGAATATTACAAAAACAACTCTCCTTATTACTTGTTTATAGATAAAGTAATTGATGATATTTTTAAAGTGGATACTTTTGCATTCTTATTGAATTGAACTAAAGAAAATTATCAAAGATACGTAGCTTACTTATATAAAGTTGTTTGAGATTTAGAAACTCAAAACAGTACGATTTTTGATTTAGATACATTGCAAGTGAAATTTAAAAAAGCTATTGAAGATGCGAATATAAAATGAAATTCATTAATAAATGAAGAAGAAAGTGATTTTGCATTCATAAAAAACGAAATTGATTTAGATATCATTTTTGAAAGATTTATTAGAGATGAACATTTAATTCAAGTTTTACCCGGTTTCTTTACTTTGAAAGCTACATTTGATAAAGAAGCATATATTTACAACAGATTAATGAAATTAGCTAATTCAGAATTAATTTGCAAATTGAAACCTGAAGCTATGATTGATTTGAAATTCTTATCAAAGCAACAAAAAGCTGCTTATGATAATTTCATAAACAAAAATATTTCAATAATAAGTGGTGGACCAGGGACAGGAAAAACATTTGTTATTAAGCATATTTATGAAACATTAAAGAAAAACAAAGTTAAAGCAAATGAATTCACTATCTTAGCACCAACAGGTAGGGCTGCAACTAATGTTTCTATAAAGATTAAACATCAAGTTAGAACAATTCACAGCTACCTACAAATAGCTAATACTGATGAAAAAATTTCTTTAACTAATTTAGAAGAAATTGTTGATTTAAGAATTTTAATTATTGATGAATTTTCAATGATTGATGTTAACTTATTAGATAAATTGTTAAAAGCAAGTCCTAAATTAGAAAAGATTGTTTTAATCGGAGATGCTTTCCAGTTACCAGCAATTGGACCAGGTAACTTATTAGATGATTTAATTTTTTCAGAAAATATACCTACAACATACTTAACTAAGTTTTATAGAAGTGATTCAGAAACAATTTGAAAACATTTTTCAAATATTAACAGAGGTGAAGTTGATGATTCAATGTTTAAACCTTCTGAAGTTGATTTAGTTAAAGTAGATAACAAAAACTTTCATAATGATTTATTAACGCTATATACAAAAGAAGTTGAAAAATTCGGAATTAATAACGTTATTATCCTTATTCCAACTTACAGACATCAATATGGAATTAATGAGGTTAATAAGAAAATTCAAAATGCAATAAATAAAAATGATGTTTTTGCAACAAATTGAAAAAACTATAGTCAAATTGAATATAGAATAAACGATAAAGTTATGCAGTTAGAAAATAGAAATAACGAAAATATTTCTAATGGTGATATCGGTTATATAACTGATGTTGTTTATGAGGACGCAACCTCTAAATCAGGTAACAAAAAAATTAAGAAAATTAAAGTTACTTTCTATAGAGGGGATGAATGAAAAAAAGAAATTGAGTATTCATTAAGAGAATTTCAAGAACAAATTCAACTTGCATATAGCACTACAATTCACAAATTCCAAGGTAGTGAAATTGACTCTGTTATTATGGTGATTCATAATGAACATGCATTTATGCAAAGCAAAAAAATGCTTTATACAGGTGCATCAAGAGCAATTAAACACTTGCAAATATTTATTGACCAAAGTGTTGATTACAAAAGTTTAATTGAAAGAATACACGCAACAAGTGCTAATCAAGTGCATACAAACTTAAGATTCTTTATCCAAACAGAAAGAAGGGTGTAATGAAATTAATAGTTGGTTTAGGAAATCCAGGAGATAAATACAAATACACTAGACACAATGTTGGTTTTATGGTTATTGATAAAATCTGTAAGCAAATGGGTGTCGAGTTAAATAAATCTAAATTTAATGGAGAATATGTTAAGTTAGATGATTTAATAATTGCAAAACCAATGACTTATATGAATAAATCAGGTGAATTTGTTCAAGCTATAGCTCAATTTTTCAAAATTAATCCTGATGACATTTTAGTTATTCACGATGAAAAAGACTTTCCACTAGGAAAAAGTGCAATTAAAATTGGTGGTTCAGGAGGGAGTCATAACGGTGTTTTAAACATTGTTCAAATGCTTAGTACTCAAGAATTTAAAAGATTAAAAATTGGAATTAATACGGAACACACAGAACCATTAAGAGATTTTGTTTTAGGTAATTTTACACCTGAACAAATGTTGATCTTAGAACCTGTGTTAAATAAAGCTGCTGAAGCTTCAATTTCATTTGTCTATAATGATATTCTAACTGTTATGAACAAATACAATGTCAAATCAAAAAACTAAATATTTACTAGCTGTTAGTGGTGGACCAGACAGTATGTTTATGTTGAATGAATATAAAAGCAAAAACATAATTGTTGCTCACGTTAATTACAATCAACGCGCTGATAGTGGTTTAGATCAAAAAGTAGTTGAAGATTTTTGTAAGAGACATAATATCAAGTTTTATGTTTTAGAGTTATCCAAAAATGATTATGTTAAAGGTAACTTTCAATCTTGAGCTAGAGAGCAGAGATACAAATTTTTCAAAGAAGTTTATGTAAAAGAAAATTGTGACAAATTGTTAATTTCTCATAATAAAGACGATTTTTTTGAGACTGCATATATGCAAAAGCAGTCTAAAAGAAATGTTTTATTCTATGGAATAAAACAATCAAATCTTATTAATGGAATTAATATTTATAGACCCTATTTATTTAAGTATTTTAAGAATACAATAACAAAGAAAAATCAAAAAAATCACACACCTTTTTGTTTTGATTACACGAACAATTTACCTAAATATTCAAGAAATAAAATAAGGTTAGATTTCGCTAAAAAAACACTCTATAAAAATACATTTATAGCTTGTACACTAGTAAAAAACTTCTTTTTAAGTTTCAAAATAAAAAAAATTCAAAAAGAATTTCAAATTTGAAAAGAATCAAGATTTAAGCAAGATGTTTTTGAAAAACTCAAGCACAAAAAACATTTAGTTTATCAATACATTCATAGATATTTCTCTGACGAAAACATTGAATTAAGCTCATCGAAAATCAAATCAATTATTGATTTTATTCTGTCTAAAAACAGAACTTCAAAATACCTTTTAAAGAACGGTTTATATTTTGTCAAATTAAAGGGTGAATTGCTAAATTAATAAGGTATAATATAAAAAATATTAAATAATAAAACATCTCAAAGAAAGGAGATAAAATGCCAAGAAAAAGACGTTGACCTGGTATATTGATAGCTTTTGTTGTTGTTTTAATAATATCAGTTGGACTTTATTTAATTATCAGTAAGTTAACAGGTCCTCAAAATATTTCAACAAGCAAATTTGTTGAATACATCAAGGATGCAGCAAATAGTCAAGATGATGGAACATACTTTAAATTAATTAAGTTTGATCCTTTCACTAACCAAATGCATGGTACCCTTATAAAAAATAATAGTCAACTTGAGATTGTTGCACCTGGTTCATTCAACTTCATAAATGAAGTGTATGAAATTAAAGACCCTCTTAAAGAAGCAACAAAATTTGTAAATAATGGTGTGGTAAGTTCAGGAGAAATTCAAAATGCAGCAGCACCACAACCAGGGTTCTTCTCAACATACATTCTTCCATTTATTCCTACATTATTATTCCTTGGAATAATGTTCTTTATTTTTAGATCACAAGCTAAAATGATGTCAGGGCAAGGTGGGGCTATGTTTGGTGACAATAGTCCTGCTCAAATTATTAAATCAGATAAAAAATTCTCTGATATAGCAGGAAATAAAGAACCAATTGAAGAAATTTCAGAAATAGTAGATTACTTAAAAAATCCTAAAAAATATGAAGTATCAGGAGCTAGAATGCCTAGAGGTATCCTTTTAGGAGGTCCTCCTGGTACAGGAAAAACCTTATTAGCTAAGGCTACAGCAGGAGAAGCTGATGTTCCGTTCTTCTTTGTATCAGCATCTAACTTTGTTGAGTTATTTGTTGGTATGGGGGCTAAAAGAGTAAGACAAGTTATAGCAGAAGCACGTAAAAATGCGCCAGCAATTATTTTTATTGATGAGCTTGATGCTATTGGTAGAACAAGAGGAAGCGGTATTGGTGGAGGTCACGATGAACGTGAACAAACACTTAACCAACTTCTTGTTGAAATGGATGGTATTAAAGAAAACTCAGGGTTATTATTTATTGCAGCTACAAACCGTACAGACGTTTTAGACCCTGCTTTAACAAGACCTGGTCGTTTTGATAGAGTTATTACAGTTGGATTACCAGATGTAAAAGAACGTGAAGCAATTTTAAAACTACACGCTAAAGGTAAACGTATTTCAAGTGATATTTCGTTTGAAAATGTCGCAAGAAGAACACCTGGTTTCTCAGGAGCTCAATTAGAAAACGTAATTAACGAATCTGTTCTTTTATCAGTTAGAGAAAACACAGGTATTATTACAAGAGATCAAATCGATGAGGCAATCGATAGAGTTATGGCTGGTCCAGCTAAAAAATCTAGAACTATTACTAAAGAAGAATTAACATTAGTTGCTTACCACGAAGCAGGACACGCCGTTGTTGGTATAAAAGTTCCTGGTGGTAATAAAGTTCAAAAGATTACTATTATTCCACGTGGTCAAGCCGGTGGATATAACTTAATGATGCCTGAAAATGAAAAATACAACTATACTAAAGAAGAATTATTAGCTTCTATAGCAAGTTTTATGGGTGGTAGAGCAGCAGAAGAAATTATTTATGGAGAAGATAAAATTTCAACAGGTGCTGCAGATGATATTTCGAAAGCAACAGCAATTGCTAGAAGAATGGTTACTGAATTTGGTATGTCTGATTTAGGTCCGATTAAATATCAAGAAGAAGAAGGTTCTCCATTCTTAGGAAAAACTTTAGCTACAAGTTCATCAATTTCTAACCAAATTAGCCACGAAATTGATCTTGAAGTTAGAAAAATAATGTTAGAAGCTAAAAATATAGCTACAAAAGTAATTAAGAAAAATAGAGAGCTTTTAGAGTTGATTAAAACTTCATTACTTGAAAAAGAAACAATTGTTGCAGAAGAAATTGAATACATTGCTAAAAACTTACAATTACCTCCTGAAAAAGAAAAATCAGAAGAAAAAGCTAGTGCTGTAGGTTTAGATGAATTAATTGAAATGACTTCTGACCCTAATATTGGACAAAGTACACAAACTGATTTTTACGATAAAAAAGAAGAAAGTATTTCTACTGACTTAGTTTCAGATGGAGTTATTGATAGTGACAATTCAGTTATAGAAGATGGAACTGAAATTGAAAAATTATAGTGATTAAACAACTGGTTTTCCGGTTGTTTTTTTATACAAAAATCCTTTATAATTAATAAATTAATTATAAGTAAATTTTTAAAGGTGGATTTTATGAAGAATTTGTTTAAAGAAGTCTTTAAGTCATTATTTAAAAACAAAGCTACTGTTATAGGGTTAACTATCCTTGTATTTTTAACTGCAGGAGTTTTCACTGTTTTAAATGATGCTGCTAAATCAATGAAGCAACAATATGAAGCTGCTAAGAAAAAATCAGTTTCACACAATATTACAATCGATTTAAATCTATCAACAAATGCGAAAGCATACAATGATGGATATTTTATTAACGGACTTTCTAAATCAGATTCACTTGTTTACGAAAATAAAAGTGTTTATGATAAAGGGATTAACTATATAACGGATAATTACAAAAAAGAAGGTTATGTAATTGACTTAACAAGAATTACAGATTCATTTATTCCATTAAGTTTATTTGTTGATGAGGAAAAATATAAAGACAAATACATTGATAGAGTTGACTTTATAAAAATCTACAACACTTATGACTTCAAGAATGAAAACGCAAGTTCATTAACATTGGATTTTGATAAAGCCATCAAAACAATGAGAATGAAAACTGATTTCATTGTTAACTTATACAAAAAAGAAAATGACTCATATTCACCTGTTACAACACAAGTTGTTTTAAATTTAAATGACCACTTTGTGCTTGATAAAACTTATAAATTAGAAGACATTGGATACATTACAACAGATACTGAAAGTAATGTTATTCTTTCTCAAGTTAAAACTTTATTCTTAAATATTGTGACAAAAGAAGCTACTTTTGACATGGTTAAAGGTAAAGAATGAATGTATGAAGGAGTTTGTTTAAGTGTTGAACCAGCAACACTTGCTGATAAACTTGGTTTTGATAAATATCAAGATAACAATTACATTTTCATTCTTAATAAAAATAAAAACTCAACTTTAATTAACATTCCAGAGGATGCTAAACCAACTGATGTTGTTAATGTTGAATTAAATACAGAATTTGATTATTCATCTTTATATGATGAATCAAGAACATTAGACAAACCGATTCCATTTGTTTTTGAAACAAATCATACTTATAACATTCCTTTAAAATGAGCTGCAAAACAAGAGGAATACACATACTACCAAAGAAAAGTTTATGAATCAACATATGTAGATCCATTCAAGAAAAACTGAGATGGAGCATATGTTACATTTATGGAGAATTTAATTAAAGGAAACAATGGTGAATTACCATCAGAATTTAAAAAATTCTCATATTGAAATAAAAACTCACTTAAATACTTTATCCACTTCGATGAACAAGGTGTTTTAAAAGAAAACAAAGAGTTAATTTATGAGAACAATTCAGTTCTTACATATGATTTAACATACAATGAACAACTTAGATTAGCTGATTTATCAGACCAACCAGGTTATTTAGATAGAGACTTTGCTATTAAAGAAATTATTATTAATGACTTAAAAACTCTTATTTTAAAAATTTATAACTTCACAAGAAAAGAAGTTGAAAACCACCCAGAGTACAAGAGTAGAGTTCCGGAAATTGATGCATTAGCTAACGATGTAAACACAAGATTGCAAACTGCATCAATTAACAAGTCACAATCAGTTTCAGAATTAAGTGATATTTACAACAAGTTACTTAATGATGTAAGTGCTATTGTTCCAAACAATGTTTTACTTTTACCAGTGTTAAATTATGAAAAGAGAACGAAGATTCCTAATTATGCAGAATATGCATTTGATGGATACAAAACAATTGCACAAATTGAAACATCAAGAGATAGATTAACAGAAGAAGAATTTGACAATTTATCTAATAAAAGAATCTGAGATATCACATTCACAAAAATCAAAAATGGTGCTTTAGATATTGTTAAAAAAGATATCTACAACCAAGTTTCAGAAAAAGTTGGTGCAGATAACATAGGTATAAAGAAATCAATCACAATTGATGCATTCGACACATCAAAAAATGAAAAATTCGTATATCACTTTGTTAATATGGGTGATAATGAACAAAAGATCGATGGAATCAAAAACAATGTAAACAAACTTTTCAATGAAATTGACAATCCAACAGGTTTATTTAATCTTTATTCAAATGTTGATGGTTACTTCAAAACTAGAGAATTACCATATTATGCAATTCACAATATTTTAGACCAAATTGTTAGCAACATCGTTCCATATGAAAAATACGTTTCATTAGATATGACATATGGACAAGTGAAAATTTATCAAAACTACCCAGAAACTAAATTATTTGAAGTTTGAGATAGATCGAAAATTTACAAATTAGCAAAATTTGTTGGATCAGAAACAGATGCACAAGGTAATTTATTACCTGATAGCGACTTTAATCAATTTGCTGAATTAGGAATTACTTTTGCTCCATCAAGAGAACAAGATACATACTACATAATTAAACCTGTTTATGATGCTAATAAAAAGTTACTTTACTGACAAAATGTTTCGTTATCAAGAGAAGGCGTTTCTGAATTTGATAAAGAACGTTTATCAACTGGTAGATTAACTTTAAAAGAAACAGATTCATACTTAGAAAACAATAAATTGACATTAATGGCAAAAATCAATCCAGAAGGATGAGTTGAACATAGTAATGAATTTGATAACGTTGTTTACTTACCTTTTGGTTATAGAGCACCATTAAGTGATGTTTTAAATGAAGCGGCTACACAACAAACTTTAAATAAAGCTTTTGAAAATATCCAAAAAGTATTGTTAGATAGCGATTTAACAAAACAAGGATTTTTAACTAAAGACATTATTTATGCATTTATTGAAGCTACTGAATATTCAGCTAATATAAATAAATTTGCAACAATTTTCTCATCAGGACGTATTGATTTAGGGATTATTCCTAAATTGTTCCTTGATTTCCTTTACAAGTTATCACACAATGTAAATGGTGATTATGCAAACAAACTTATTGTTAACTTATTTACAAACTTAAGAAGATTTATTGCACAAAAAGAGACTGTTGAAGAAAGAAAACAATATTTAACTGAGCAAATTCAAAAATTATTTAATGTTTTAAATGTACTTGGTGTAGAAGTTCCGGTTAAAGTTGGGACTTTATCAAAATTTATTAAAGATCCTGTTGTTATGCTTGATTCAATTATTGGAATTATTGAATCAGTCAACTTCGTTAAATTCACAGAGCAATCAAACAATTTTTTCTTAAATGAACATGATCATTTAGTTGATAAAGAAATTACAAAAGCTGATGGAACTAAAGAAATTGTTAAGTACGTAAGAAAATTATCAACGCTTGAATTAATAGAATGATTTATTAGATCAGTTGATCAAAAAGCATTCAAAACACATTTATTTGACTTATTAGACAATATTAACATTGCTTTATTAGCTGATGTTAACGATCAAACTAACCCATTATATGACGTATTTAATTCATTTATGCCTCAACTTAAACCTATTTGACAAATTATTAACTTGTATCCAGGTTCAGCTGATAAATCATTTAAAAACGTTATAGATTGAACTAAGTATGTAATTAACTTATTTGATTTCGACATCTTTATTGATGCTGTTTTAAGCAAAAAACGAATGTTCTACACTGAACATCAAAGTGTAGATAGAGTAAACAAATATGCTACGTCAGGAGTTGAATCAAAAGACTTTATTTATGCACTTATTAAATCATTATTTGCATTGCCGGGTTCAAATAAATCATTTAAAGAATCAATAATTTCAATGTTTAACCTTTCAGATAAAGGGACAAATATTGAAATTGATGACAACGGATTATATTTAACAATTCCAGTTGCAGATGATGAGAAATTAGACTACTTTGACCTTCTTAACATCTTTATGTCTCCTCAACCTTCTTCAACAACTGAAGCAGGAGCAGATACTAATACATCTACATCAACTCAAAATTCATTAAGTTTATTTGACAAACTTTACAACTTTGTTCACTCATACAAAGTTAGATTTGAAAATTTAAATGGAAACACAGTTTCACTAACATCATTCCCATCATCAGAAACAAATGATGCTATGGGTGTGTTTGGATTTACTAAAGACAAAAGAGAAATATCTTTAAGTGTAGCTAAGCAATTAGTTAATGAATGAATTCAAGTTCTTAACTTAGTTGTCCAAACAACTTCAAATGTTAAATTACAACCTAACTTATCAATTGGAGATATTTACAAATACTTTGCAGAATACAAGCCAATTGAAAACAATTCAGTTCATTCATTAGTTCAAGAAGCTATTAAGAAATTCTTAGATATTTCCAACAAAAATAATGACCCATTCTTCTATGTGAAAGAAGCATATCCATTATTCAAAGTTTGAATGAAAATGTTTGATAAATCAGTAAATGCTGACATTGCAAAAACTAAAGAGTTTGCTCTTGAATTATTAAAATTAGCTAACAATTCGGAAATATTATCTGACTTTAGTTCATTTGAGTTAATTCAGCCATCATCACAAAACATTGTTTCATTTGAAAAAACAGGATTTGGTATTACTAAATCACTTGCAAATACTTTAAAACTTAAAGAAATCTTCTTTGCAAAAGATGAACAAGGTAACTATACAAATTCATTATTAGCTGAATTAATTAAAAAATTCCCTGAATATAAACAATATGTGCAAGATAATGAGTTAGAAATTATTCAATCATTCGCATACATTGCAACAGCTGAGTTATACGGTAAATTCAACCCAGAACACTTCAAAGATGTTTACGCATCAGAATTTACAAACATCGATTCAGTTGTGTTAGAAAACTTAATTAAAGGTGTATTTTCAAACGAATTATTTGTAAAGCACTTTGATACATTTAATATTTACTTAAGTAACTCAATTAATGAAATTCCGGTTGTTAGATTAGGAATTTCAGATGCATTATTACACCCATTAACAATTGTTAAACATCCTGAAGTTGCAGTTTGATTCTTAACAAACACAAACAACCTAGGAGACAGTGGTAAGAATAAGGCAAATATTGCTTACTTGATAATGGATAAGATTATTAACTTTGAGGAATTAGCTAGAAATGATGTTGAATTAAGTGAATTTATTAGTTCATTCGAAAAAGGAAAACCTGTGTTTGCAACTATTGGTAAAGAATGAGTTTTAAATGTTGCTTTTGACAACGAAATTATTCAATACTGATATTCAAAAGTTGGAAATAACATTGAAAATTATTCACCATTTGGTGTAAACATTATTAAACTTATTGAAGATGTTTTAAACACAATTACAGGTGTTAACAAATTAGATAACACGCTTAAATTTGACCAAACAAGTTCATACATTGCAAAAGTTAACTATGTATGATTAGCTAAAAACAACAAGAAAATTTACGATGGTGAATTGCCAAATAATCCAATCGGAATGCTTGAATTAATCAAAAATCTTCCTGAAGATTACAAAATTAATGTAAATGGTTCAGAATTTATCATTATCGGTGACGATTATACATATGACAATATTTATCCAGTCGTGGATGAAGCAAACTTACAAGTTAATACAAATAACCAAGCTATTGTTTACGTTAACTCACAAGGGTTTGACAAAATTGCACAAGCTTACAGAGGAAATGTTGTTAAAGAATACTTACTTGTTAAGAATTCAATAAACTTAACAAATGAAGATCTTAAACAAGAATTAATTCAGGTTGTTAATAAAGCAACAAATAACTCAAATGATTTACCTAGAGTTTATCTAGATGATGAAATTGATGGAATTAACCCTGAACGTGCAATTAGAATTACTGCAGTTAAAAACTTCATTAAAGTAATCGGATTCGTTTCAAAAATCTTATTATCTATCTTAATTACATTAGTTGCTATCTCAATTATTTTCATTATTAAGAGATACATTACAAACAAAAACAAAGCTATTGGTATTTTAGTTTCTCAAGGTTATACACCATTAGAAATCTCATTATCAATGACTGTGTTCGCGTTCTTTACAATCATTATTGGAGGAATCGCAGGATACTTAACCGGTTTCTTAATACATGCTGAAGCTGTTAAGTTATTAAGTGATTATTGAGCTATACCGATTCAGACGCTAAACTTCTCAATAGTTTCATTTGGAATAAACATCATATTACCACTTGCAGCTATGTCTATACTTATTATTGTTGTTTCAATTCGTTCATTAAGATATAAATCAATTGACTTAATGAGTGGAATAACAGAAGTAAGCACAGGTGACTTCCACGCTAAATATGCAAAATTATTCAAGAAGAGAAATATTAAAACTAAATTTGCTGCTTCATTAATCTTCCACAGTTTCTGAAAACTGGCATCATTTGGTATTTCAATCATTTTAGTTGCTATAACTACATTGTTCGGAATAGCAACCTTTGGTGAATTTGAATCATCAATTAGAAAAACATATAAAAACAGAAGTTACAATTACAAATTTGACTTAAGAACACCTACAATAGAAGGTGGTGGAATTAATCTGTTCACAGCACAAGATTTAGAAAACGCACTTTATGTACCTGTTGGAGATATTGCTGAAATTAACCAATATCAAAGCGATTACTTCAAACCAGGTATATCAACAGCTGTAAATAAATTGGCAATCAAAAACCCTGATGGAACTACATCATATAGATATCCAAACGGAAATCCTACAGATTTTGATGGACATGTAATTTCACAATTCTCAGTTAACATTAAGATTGATTCATCAGTTTCAATTGACCCTTGAGATCAAGTTTACAATTCATTACCTGACTCACAAAAATCAAGAATTACATCAGTAAGAAATGAAATTGGTAGAAGACTTGAAAGAACACAACCAAACTTACATTACAAACAAGATGATAATAGAAAAATTCTTGATATGACTAAAATGATTGAGTTAGCTCAAGCAGGAACAGTTTCAGGATTCTTCCGTTATGTAGAAAATGAAACTAGCCCTGAATTAGGTAAATTTGTTTATCTTCAAGCTAACAAAAATAAAACTGATTTTGATGAAATAATAATTTCAACATCAGCTTATAGAGATGAATATAGAGAATTCTTAATCAATGGATACAAACAAATCTATAAAGAAAATGGTAAATTATTAAAACGAGATCCTAATGCATCAGTTGTAAGTGATTTCTTAGTTTCATTTGGTGGCTTATATTTTGATCCTGAATTTGATGAGCTTTACACATACGTAGATGCAAATCAAATTAAGAAAGGTAAAATCAAGAATGAAACTATTAAGTTATATGGTTACAAAGAAGATTCGAAACAAATTAAGATTAAATCTACTAGTGGACAAGATTTACTTAAATTAATTAATGACGAGTTTAGTCAAAACGGATTTGATGTTAACGATAAACCTATTCCACTTATCATTAACGAAGTTTCATCAAAAGCATTTAACTTATTAGTTGGATCAAAATTTGAAGTTGTTGTAAACAATAATGTAAATAGATTCAAAGATAAGATAAATGAATATTATGAGAAATTAGTTAACCCTGAATATAAAGAACCAGAAAGACAAACTTACAAATTCATTGTTAGAGGTATAAACCCAACATATATTAATAATGAGTTTATTATTCCTAAAAAAGCTGCTGATATACTTACAGGATTAGATAAAGTTAAACATAACCCTAAATATGAAGTGTTTAACGGTATTATGTCTAAACACCCATTACCAATGCAATTATTATCATCAGCTGGATTATATTCAAACAGTGGTTACTGACCGGCTATCCAATCATTTGACACATCTACTTTAACAACTAAATATCTTGAAGATATGTTTGATGCATTATTTGGATCAAGACAAACAGTAGATAACTCAACAATTGATGGAGTAATGAGTACTTTAGGATATTCAGACTTACAAATTGCTAAATTTATAAATCCTGAATATAAAGAAACTGAAAGCATTAAAGATAACTACTTATTAGCAAGAGCTAATGCAGAACAACACATTAACAAGTTTGCTAATATGTTCAATAACAACTTATATATACCTATAGCTAATACTTTAGATTCTAAAGTTATTGAAGTAGGTTACACAATGTCTATTGCGCAAACAGTTCAAAAAATTGTAACTATTGTGACAATCTTAGCATTCATAATTTCTATAGTTATATTAGTAATCATTTCAACAATTCTTATTGGAGAAAACGAGAAGAATATAGCTATCTGATCAATCCTTGGATATAATGAAAAAGAAAAAATTAAGATTTTCTATGGAATTTATTTACCATTTATTCTTATATCTATCTTAATAGCTATCTCATTAGCATTTGGATTTATATCAATCTTTAGTGGTTTCTTAACATCGGCTGCATCTATTGCGATTCCTATTGTTATTTCACCTCTAAACATATTAGTGACAGTATTAGTTATTCTAGGAGTATTCTTAGTAACGTCAATATTATCTTGAATCGGAATTAACAAAGTTAAACCAATTGATTTATTGAAAGGTAAATAATGGAAAATAAAAACGTAAATGTAAACAATGACACAAATAAAGATACTCAAGAAGTTGTTGTTTTAACTAAAAAGACATCAGATGTCAAAATTACAAAGAAAAATGTATTTGACATTCTTGATGCTGATGGTGGAAGCAACAAAGTTGTATTAGACAGATCAATTGCTAGAGTTATTAGAAAAGCTTCAAACAAAAAGAGATCTAAAGATGGTAATGAAAAACTTAAAAACACAGGTAACGCAGTCATAGAAGTCAAAAACGTAAATAAGTTTTACTTGTCAGGAACTACAGCTACTAGAGTTTTAAAGAATGTTTCATTAACAATTAACAAAGGTGAATTTGTTATGATCTTTGGTAAGTCTGGAGGTGGAAAAAGTACATTACTTAACCTTATAAGTGGACTTGATAGACCAAGTAGAGGACAAGTTATTGTATGTAATCAAAACTTACCTTACTACTCAGATTTCAAACTTACTTTATTCAGAAGAAAACACGTTAGCTTTATCTTCCAAAATTACAACTTATTACAAAATCTAAATGGTTATGACAATGTTGAAACTGGTGCTTACTTACAAAAAGATAAAAGCAAAAGATTAAACATTGATAAGTTATTTGAAGAATTTGAACTAGAAGATGTTAAAAACAAATATCCATCACAAATGTCTGGTGGACAACAACAACGTATTTCAATCCTACGTGCATTGGCTAAAAATGCTGAAATCATTTTCGCTGATGAACCTACAGGAGCACTTGATGATGCTACTTCGAAGATTGTTTTAAATTACTTATATGACATCAATAAAAAATATGGTGTTACTATAGTCATGGTTACTCACAACCCTCTTATAGCACCAATTGCTGATAAAGCTTTCACAATCAAAAACGGAAAAGTTGCTAACATCACAGTTAACAAAACTACAAAACATCCAAAAGATATTGATTGAAAAGAATAATTAATTATGTTTAATAATACTTGCCACAAAATAGTGGTGAGTATTTTTTATACCTTGGAGACTATGGAATAAGTACAATTGGAGTACAAAAAGTATAATAAAAAACAGACTTTAAAAGTCTGTAATTTAAATACTATTTACGTTTCATTGTAGGGAATAAAAGAACATCACGGATTGAATCTTTTTCAGTTAACAACATTGTTAATCTATCGATTCCAATTCCACATCCACCTGTAGGAGGCATTCCGTATTCTAACGCTTCAACGAAATCTCAGTCAATGTCACTAGCTTCATCATTTCCATTGTTCTTTTCTTTTAATTGGTCTTCAAAACGTTCTAATTGGTCAATTGGATCTGATAACTCAGTGTACATATTTGCATATTCTTTTGTGTTAATGAACAATTCAGCTCTTTCAACGAATCTTGGGTCTTGACCTTTTGCAGTAAGAGGAGAAATTTCTAATGGATGTCCATATACAAAAGTTGGTTGTATTAATGTTTTTTCAATAAGTTCTTCAAAAAGTTCATTAATAATGTGACCTAATTGATGGAATTTTTGAATTTTAATACCATATGATTTAGCAACCTCAACAGCTTCATCGAATGAAATGTTTCTAAAATCTTTACCTGTAGCATTAGAAACAGCTTCAACCATATCAACTCTGTTAAATGGTTTTGCTAAATCAATTTCAACACCTTTGTTAATAACTGTTGATTTACCTAATTTAGCTGCAACTCTTTTAATAAGTTCTTCTGTACGTTGCATCATTCCTTCAAGGTTTGAGTAAGCTTCATAGAATTCAATTGAAGTGAATTCAGGGTTATGAGTTGTGTCAATTCCTTCGTTTCTGAAAATACGACCAATTTCATAAACTCTATCAACTCCACCAACTAAAAGTTTTTTAAGAGGAATTTCAGTAGCAATTCTAAGAACAAATTCTTGATCTAATGCATTGTGATGCGTTTTAAATGGACGAGCAGAAGCACCTGATAAATAATCGTGTAAGAATGGGGTTTCAACTTCCATATATTCTCTTTCGTCAAAGTATCTTCTAATTTCACTAATGATTTTTGTTCTATTTCAGAACACTTGCATTGATTCATCATTAACAATTAAATCAACATATCTGTGTCTGTATCTTTCTTCAACATCGGCTAATCCATGGTATTTGTCAGGAAGTGGTTTAAGAGCTTTTGTTAAAAGTTTAATATTTTGAACTTTAACAGTAACTGCACCTGTGTGAGTTTTCATAACATTACCTTCAACATAAATAATATCTCCTAAGTCTAAAGATGATACTAATGCATTAACAGATTCATCATGTTCTTTTTTGTTGAAGTAAGCTTGAATTTTTCCGTGGTAGTCTTTGATTAAAATGAAAGGTCCACGCATTGTTAAAATTCTACCTGCAATAGCAACAGAAACTGGATTTTGTTCTAATTCTTCTTTAGATACATTTTCATATTTAGAAGCTAATTCATCTGAATATAATCTTTCTTTTAATCCATCTGCTTTTGCAAAAGCTTCAATATTATTTTCTTTGTAAAAGTCTAATTTATTACGTCTTACTTGTTCTTGTTCTGTGTATTTTGTCATATCTTTTACTCCATTAATAAATATGTTTAAAGTATACCACTAATATTAAAAATATTAGTGGGGTAATATTAGAAACATAACTAAAAAATATTGATAGTAACACACTTGTTTTTTATGGTGCTATATAAATTATTTGATTTTAATTTTATTGTCTAAAAAACAAAAAAACTACCGAAAATAGGTAGTTATTTCAAAATAAAATTCTTTTATAAAATGGTTGCTTTAGATTCTATCTTCTTTCACTTTTCTGGCTGAAATTGTTACGTGTTTTGGACAAGTTAACATTGTTTGATCTGGTGTGAATTGAACATATAAAACGTTCTCATTATATTTACGGTCATATTTAACAGTTCCTTCAGGTCTTAGAAATTCTAAATGAACTAAAGGTACATTAAATACTTCTCTTTGTTCTTCAGGAATTCGTAAATCAACAATTGGGTAAATTTCTACTGAACCACCTCAAAGTATGTTGTTTTTAATCATATCTTTTTCTTCTTGAGGGAAGAATTCATCAACCTGTTTAAATGAAGTTTCTAAAACTTTATCTTGTTGTTCATAAGATAAAGTTTTAAATTGTGGATCTTCAGCTAACTCTTTTCTCAACACTTCTTTATACACTTCAAAGTCTAATAAATATTTTTGCTCTTTAACCATTAATTTAAGAACAATATCAAATGGAACTACATCAGCAATTGTTCCAAAAGCATATCTATAATCTTTATTGCACATATCACAATGTGCTGTAACTAATGAACCCATAATATCTCCTTGTTTGGAATAAAATCATTATATTAATTATATTTAACTTTATAATTTAGTTATGTTAGATTTTGAAAAGAATTATTGAGACAAATATGATGTTATTGTTGGTTTAGATGAAGTAGGAAGAGGTTGTTTAGCTGGTGAGTTAGTAGTTGCTGGTGTGATTTTTCCTAAAGGATACTCAAATAGTAAAATTAAAGATTCAAAACAGTTAACTGAAAAACAAAGAGAAGAACTTTATGAAGAAATAGTAAACGATTGTGTTGAATACGTTATTGAAGTTAGAACTCTTGAACAAATCAATAATTCAAATCCTAAAAGAGAATCGATTTTAGGTATGGAATCTATTGTTAAAAAACTTAAAAACAAACCTGATTTAATAATTACAGATTATGAAAAATTAAATTTAGAAAATTATGAACAAATTAATTTAGTCAAAGGTGATTCAATTTCAATTTCAGTTGCTGCTGCTAGCATTTTAGCTAAGGTTACAAGAGATAGAATGCTTAAAGAATATTCGAAAATATACCCTGAATATGATTTTGAGAATAACAAAGGTTATGGGACTAAAAAACATTTAGATGCTTTAAATGTGTTTGGACCAACAAAAATACATAGAACTAAATATAAACCAGTTACAGCAGCGTTTGAAAAGTATCGAAAATATAGATAAATTGACTAGTGTCACCTAGTTTTTTAACAAAAAAACACTCAGAAAATGAAGTGCTAGAAAATTAATCTAATTCATATTTTTTTCAGATTTTTGAGCTAATATTGATCCTCCAAAACTAAAGATTGGGCCAAATACACAGGCTAAAATATATAATACTGCTATTGCAATATCATCTTCTCTTTTTCTGTGAAGAAGTCTAACAATAGCAATGATTTGTAAAAACATTAATATTATGTGAAGAATAAATGTAATTGTTGCTGTGATTCAGATAATTATATTTGTTCCTATTGCAAGTATATATATTCTAGCAAATCATCCTGAAGAATAATAGTCACTTTGTTTTTGTATCGCATTTTGTATCGCAACAACTAATCATATTATGTATAGAATGCCTACAGAAATAATAATTATTCAAATTAATGATAATCAGAATATTGGCTTCGTATAATATTTTTTGTTTTCCATATATATCCCTTCGTTTTTATCTATATCCTTATTCTAAAAAAAAAAAAAAAAGCAAAGTAGAAAGTGAAATATTTTTGTTTTATAATATGACTATGAAAAAAGAAGTGCAAATTAAAATTGAAATTCAAAAAAACTCAAGAATCAAGTATGAATACAACAGAAAAACAGGACAAATTGAAGTAGATAGAATCTTACGTGAAGATTTTGTTTACCCTTGTAACTATGGCTTCATTCCTGAAGCATTAGACTGAGATGGAGACGAACTTGATGTATTATTATATTCATCAGAACAATTCATTCCAGGTTCATTATTAAATGCAAGAATTATTGGTGCTATGAAAATGATTGATGACGGTGAAACTGATACAAAATTAATTGCAGTTCACGCTGATGATTACAGATTAGATCACATTAACTCATTATCAGACTTACCAAGACCATTTTTAGATACAGTTAAAACATTCTTTAGTACATACAAAAACTGAAAACGTCCGGGAATTACATCAGTTGATGGATTTGAAGATGTTGAATGAGCTATTGCTGAATATGAAGAATGTGTTGACTTAATGAATAAATATGGTTCAATGGATAAAAAAGAATTCATTGAATTAATGAAACAAAAACATCCTGAAAAATATGTTGCTTAATTAGAGAATTTTCTATCCTTTAAGGGATAGATTTTTTTATTTCTTAAAAAAATTTTATGAAAAAAAGTTAGATTTTAAGTAAAAAAATAGTAAAAAATTAACTTTTTACAAAATAGAAAGGAAAATATGAAGAAAGTTTCGTTTTTAAATAGTAATCTTTCGTTTAAAGAAAACTCTTGCTTAAATAAAGTTACAAATAATGTCATTAAGTATTATCAAAACAAATTAGGAATCAATTTTGAATACATTGATTTAAGTGAGACAGAATTTTCTGAGCACATAAAGTCTCAAAACAATTTGAAAGATTTTAGTTACTCAATATTTGATAAAACTGCTATTAATTTGCAAAATTAGCTAATATTTATAGAGTTGCATTTAAATTATTTGGATATTATGAAGAAGTTGCATCAATTGTTAGAGAGTAACTTTGAGAATAAAGATAATTCAAAAAATTAGGTACATAATTGTACCTTTTTCTATACTCTACAAGTTATAAAAGTAAAATTCATAGTGATATAATTAACTGAAATTTGTCAACTGAGGAGTTTTATGACTTTAGACTTATTAAAGCAAGAATGATTTGTAAATAATTACTATATTTTTCTATATGAAAATAACTTACTAGAAAATAAATTAGAAAATAGTGGTTCTATTACCTATTTCGAAAATGGATTGGTAATTAACACTTTTAGAAATGATGCATATTCTGCATTTATATCTAATGTAAACTACAAAAAAGAAAATGTGGAGAAAATTATTAATTTGCTTTCAGATTTTTCACCAACTGTAATAACTTATGGTAATGCTTGCTTGAACTTGGTTCATCAGATTAGTAATCTTAATAATTATCAAATTTACAATCAAACTATTGCTGCATTAGATAAAGATGATTTTGTTTTTAGTGAAGCAAAAGAAGAATCGTTAGATAAAAAGATATTAATCAAAAGAGTTGATTTATTTGATTTTGATGAAATCAAAAAATTCCTTGAAGAAGAAAATTTTTATCCAAACTCAAGAAATCATTGAGTTGATTCTTATAAAAAATATGTTCTAGAAAATAACTTAAACTATGGTTATATAGCTTTAAAAGATAAAAAAGTAATTTCTCACGCTTGTGTTGTTTATACAAATTCTAAAAACGCAGTAATTTGAGGAGTAGCAACAAATCCAGAATTTAGAGGTCTAGGTTTAGCTTCACATTTAGTTTCACTATTATGTAAGGATATATTAAACAATAACCTTGAACCACTTTTATATTACACGGAAGAAAAGATTGGTAACTTATACAAAAAGTTGGGATTTAAAGATAAAGCACAATATTTTATAGCTTCAAAAGTGGAAAATTAGTTAAATAAATTAAATTTATTTAAAAATAATAATTTTGCATAAGAAAGCTATCAAAATATTGCTTTTTTATTAAAATTATATTTATGATTAAGGTAGATAATATTACATTCAGATATAGAGAAACAGATACTCAACCAGCATTAAAAAATGTTTCTTTTTCTATTGAAAAAGGTGAGTATGTTGCTATATTAGGGCACAATGGTTCAGGTAAAAGTACTTTGTCAAAAGTACTTGTAACTTTACTTAAACCTCAAAGCGGTTCAATTAGCATTGATGGAATTGAATATTCAAAAGAGAACTTACTTAAGATTAGAAAGAAAATTGGGATTATTTTTCAAAATCCAGATAACCAGTTTGTAGGTTCTAGTGTTGAAGATGATATTGCATTTGGATTAGAAAATAGAAACATTCCACATGAAGAAATGCATAAGTTAGTTAAAAAATATGCAGCAAAAGTTGATATGGAAAACTTACTTGAAAGAGAACCTGAGAGCTTAAGTGGTGGACAAAAACAAAGGGTTGCTATTGCTGCAATTTTAGCTTTAAATCCTGATGTTATTATTTTCGATGAAGTTACATCAATGCTTGACCCAAAGGGTAAATCAAGTGTTATTCAAATAATCAAGGAAATTAAAGAACAAAAAGATAAAACCTTAATCTCAATTACACACGATATGGATGAAGCAATTTTAGCTGATAAATGTTTAGTTTTTGCTAAAGGAAAATTAATCGCAGCTGGTTCACCAAAAGAAATATTAAAGAACCAAGAAATTATTGAAATAGCGAAAATTGAATCTCCATTTATTTACAGAATGAGCACAATGATTAATGGAATTGAACCAACATACAATGAAAGTGAGTTAATAGAAGAAATATGCAAATAAAAGTAAAAAAATTAACTCATACATTTAGTGTAAAGACACCTTGAGAGTTTACTGCATTAAAAGATGTATCTGTAACGATTAAGCAAGGTGAATATGTTGGTATTATTGGTGCTACTGGTTCAGGAAAGACTACATTAATCGAACATTTAAATAGATTACTAGAACCTACAAATGGAGTAATCGAATGAGTTTATAAGGATAATATTAGAAGAACATATGGCTATGAACTATCAAAATTATTAGTTTCATTAGACAAAAAATATTCTGATAAAAACGATCCTAAATATAAAGCAGAACTTAAAGAAAAAAGTGCTCAAATTAAAAAAGAAATTAAAGCTAATGATAAGCAAATTAAAGAGTTAGAAAAAATCTATAAAAAAGAATACAAGATAGCTTACAACAAATTTAGTGAAGAATACAGTCAGCATCAAACTGAAAGAAAATCAAAACTTAAAAACAAGTTTAAATTTTCATTTAGTAAAGAAGTTGAATTGTTCAAAAATGAATTTGATGCTAATTCTGAGACATTAAAGAAAATTAACGAGCTTAAATATGTTGAAGATTTTGTGACTCAACAAACTTACAAAAATAAAATCAAATCATTAAGATCTATGCCTAAAAAAATTAGACAAAGAGTTGCTATAGCTTTTCAATTTGCAGAATATCAGTTATTTAAAGGAACAATAATTGAGGATATTGCATTTGGTCCGATGGCTTATGGTGTTCCAAAAATTAAAGCTTATGAAAAAGCTAGAGAATGTTTAAAACTTGTTGGATTAGGTGAAGAATATTTAGAAAGAAGCCCTTTTGAACTCAGCGGTGGGCAAAAAAGAAGAGTTGCTCTTGCCGGAATTCTAGCAATGGAACCCGATTTCTTAGTTGTTGATGAGCCTACGGCTGGACTTGATCCTCAAGGTGTTGATGAAATTTTAGAAATTCTTAATAACTTACATAAATCAGGAAAAACTATCATCAATGTAACTCATGATTTAGATAACATTTTAAAATACTCAAAACGTATTTTACTTATGAAAAATGGACAAATTGTTAATGATGGTGAACCTTATGATGTTTTAAATGATGTTGAGTTCTTAAAGGAAAACAATCTTCAGCCACCACATTTATTAGAGTTTGCTAATAAATTAAGAAAAAGAGGTGTAGATATACCAAAAGTAACATCAGAAGAAGAATTGGCTTTCTATATTAATAAACATATGGAAAGTAAGAAGGGAGTGTAATGAAAAGTGTATTTGGACGTTACATTCCAGGTGATGGATTTTTATATAAATTAGATCCTAGATTTAAGTTACTTATGGTTATTGTTTATATTGTAATGGTGTTTATGGTTAGATATTTCATTGATATGGTTATCTTACTTTTACCTCTTATTATTATCTATATTTACACAAATAAAAGAGTAAGACCATTACTTAAAATGCTTAAGTTACCTATCTTTGTGTCTGTTGTAATTTTTGCAGTCAACTTGTACACTATAACAAACGAAACGGTACATAATGATGTTGTTAATATGTTGAGCAAATCATATTTAAAAGATCATCAAGATGTAAATAGGTTAGCTCAAGCTTACTGGACGAATGGATTCTGAAGTTTTAACACTTCAGCAAGCAAAACTTTTTATAACACAATAATAGACACAAATGGTGTGTTATCTGTTTTTAAAGGTGAACATTCAGATGTTCTTATGCAAAAAGTTCAATATGGTGTTTCATTAGATAATATCAATAAAACATTGAGTTTATTTTTAAGAATTTACACAATGATTTTAATTACTACATTGTTAACAAACACAACAAGACCAATATTATTAACAAAAGCAATTGAAGATCTTTTATATCCACTTAAATTCATTTTTGTACCTACACATGTTATTGCGATGATTGTTTCAATCGCACTTAGATTCATACCAACATTAATTGACGAATCAAATAGAATTATTAAAGCACAATCATCACGTGGGGTAGACTTCAAGCACGGGAATATTAAAGAAAAAATTGATGCATTCACTACATTGATTATTCCTTTATTCGTTTCATCATTCTCAAAAGCTGAAGATTTAGCTAACTCAATGGAAACAAGAGGATACGATCCATATGCTAAGAGAACTAAATATAGAAAAATTAAACAATCTTGAATTGATTTAATTTCTTTATTAGTCATATTAGCTATATTATCATTCGTAATTGTGAATATTGTGTATCCAAATTACTTACCATTTGAGTATATTGCAACAAGAATTATTTAATTTTTAGGTCTATAAATCATACGTAAAAAAATGCGTGTGATTTATTTTTTTTATATTATAATATATTTAAATTTATACAGCTGTAAAGCACTAGCGCTTTACACTTAATTAAGGAGGTAAAAATGGTTAAAATTAGATTAAAAAGAATGGGTGACAAGTTCAGACCAGTATACAAAATTGTTGTGGCTGACGCAAGATCACCACGTGATGGTAAATTTATCGAAGCTTTAGGACACTACAATCCATCTTCTAAAGAATTTGTTTTAAACAAAGAATTAACTGCTAAATGATTAAAACAAGGTGCACAACCTACAATTACTGTTGCTAACTTATTTAGAGCTCACAAATTAACTTCAGAACTTAAAAAATAATGAAAATTAATTTTCTTACTTTATTCCCTAGATACTATGAACCTTTTGTTAATGAAAGTATCGTTAACTTAGTCAAAGAAAAAGGACTAGTGGAATTTAATGTGGTTGATTTCAGAGACTTTTCTAAAGATAAACATAGAAAAGTTGACGATGAGATTTATGGTGGTGGTCATGGGCTACTTTTACAAGTAGAACCAATTGACTTAGCTTTAGAAAGTTTAGAAAATAACGGTGGATATAGAATATTAGTTTCTCCACAAGGTAAACAATTCACTCAAGAAATAGCAGAGGAATTATCTAAAAAGGATCAAATCACTTTCATCGCCGGAAGGTATGAAGGGTTTGATGAAAGAGTGCTTAATTTTGTTGATATTGAATTATCAATAGGTGATTATGTACTTACAGGAGGAGAGTTACCATCAATGGTAATGGCTGATAGCATTATCAGATTACTTCCAGGAGCCATTAGAGATGAATCACATCAAAATGAATCTTTCCAAGGTAGAGGTTTATTAGAACATCCACAATATACAAGACCAAGAGAATACAAAGGTCACTTAGTGCCTGAAGTATTGCTTAATGGAGACCATAAGAAAATTAAAGAATGAAAAGAGCAGGCTAGTTTAGAAAAAACTAAAAAGAATAGACCTGACCTTTATGAAAGGATAATTAAAAATGAGAAATAGATTATTAGAGTTAGTAGAACACCCACAATTACGTACAGACTTACCTGAGTTCAAAACAGGAGACAATGTTAAAGTTCACGTACGTATCCGTGAAGGTGAAAAAGAACGTATTCAAATTTTTGAAGGTTTAGTAATCAGTAAAAAAGAATCAGGTACAAGAGAAATGTTCACAGTTAGAAAAATTTCTTACGGAATTGGTGTTGAAAGAACATTTCCAGTTAACTCACCTTTAATCGCACACATCGAAGTAGTTCGTTCAAACAAAGTTAGAAGAAAAAGACTTTACTACATGAGAAATCTTAGTGGAAAAAGTGCTCGTCTTAAAGAAATCAAAAAGAACAAATAATTTAATCACAATACCTTATTACATATGAAACCAGTTATAATGACTGGTTTTTTGTATAAAAAAATAGCAACAAGTGCTATTTAATCATTTCATATAAGTCTTGCTCACTTATAATTGGAACATTTAATTTGTTTGCTTTATCGAATTTAGTTGCTCCAACATTTTCTCCAGCAACTAAGTAATTTGTTTTAATTGAAATTGAAGATGAAACAGTTCCTCCATTTTGCTCAATGATTTTTGAAAGTTCATCTCTAGAAATTGAATGCGTACCTGTAATTACAAAAGTTTGATTTTTAAGTTTATCTGATTTAGGTTCATTATTTGATGATTTGTAAATTAACACACTGTCTAATTTTTGTATTAATTCTTTATTTTTATTATCTGTGACAAAATCTTTAAGTGATTGAACTATTTCAGGTCCGATTGAATTAATTAAAAGGTATTCGTCAAGGTTAATTTCGAATAGATCTGAAAGTTTTGTTAATTTTTCTGAAATCGTTTTTGCAACTACTAGACCTATGTTTTTGATTCCTAAAGCAAATAATGCTTTATGCAATTCAACATTTTTTGCTTCTTCAATAGAAACTAAAATGTTGTTTAATCTTTTATCAGCAATCTTGATTTTAACATCAGGATTTGATGAATTTTCTTTGAAGAATTCAAGAATTTCATCAGCTTTATCCTTTAGATTGAAAATTGAATATTGGTCTGTAATTCAACCTTTATCAAAGAAGAAGTTAAGTGTCTTTTCACTTAGTGAAACAATGTTAAGTGCATCTCTAGAAACAAAGAATGATAAGTTTCTTGTTAGTTTTTCATAACAGTTTGGATTTTCACAAAATTGGTCAACAATTCCACGGTATTCAACTAAAACTGAATTACAAGAAGGACAATTTAGAACCTTAGGGAAAATTGAATTTGTGTATTTAGTTTTTAACTCAATAATTTTAGGAATAATTTCACCAGACTTGATTAAAACAACTTGATCACCTATGTTTATGTTCATATTAAAAATAAAATCATAGTTGTGAAGTGTTGCGTTTGAAACTGTTGTTTGAACTAACTCAACAGGGTCAAAACTTGCTACATAAGTTATTTTTCCGGTTCTACCAACTGTAGCTACTATCTTTTTAATAATCGGATATGCTTCTTCCGTTTTGTATTTATATGCAATTGCATATTTAGGGAATTTAGCAGTTTTACCTAATAAATCTCAATATTCAAGTTGATTTAGTTTGATGACAAAACCATCACAGTCATATTCAAATGAATCTTTAACTAATTCAAACTCATTAATTCTTTTGATTATTGATTGAAAATCTTTTTCTACATAGTGATATTGATGTGTAGGTAAACTTAATGATTTTAAGAAATCAACAATCTGTGATTGTTCTTTTAATTCATGCTCCAAAGGATCTACAATGTCATACATAATTATTTGAAGATCTCTCTGAATGATTAATTTACCATTTTTCTGTCTTAAAGTACCTGCTGCCATATTTCTGGTATTAGCAAAATAATCTTCTGTAGGTTCTTTTGGTTCCTTTGGAAGTGTTTTGATTTTACCATTATTGTAATCACCTAATTTAGCTAAATAAGCTGGTCAAGTTTTATTAATAAATTCAAGTTTCTTCTCTTCAAATTCTTCTTTTAATTGTTCGTTAATTTCAAGGAATTTAGATTTGTTAATATAAATTTCCCCTCTTATTTCAATTGGTTTTAGATAATTAATTGTTTTAGGGATGCTTTTGATGATTAGAGCATTTTTAGTAACATCCTCACCAACTTTACCATCTCCACGAGTTACTGCATTTGCTAATTTACCATCTTTGTAAATTAATGAGATTGATAGGCCATCAATTTTCGGTTCAAGATTGAAGTTAATTTCTGATGAATTTATAGGTGCTGTAGCATTTTTAATAAAATCATTAACTTCTTCTTGTGAATATGCTTTAGCAAGTGAAAGCATTGGTTTTTGATGGGTATATTTAGAGAAGTTTAAGCTTGGAACACCACCAATTTTAGTTGTTGGAGAATCTTCTTGAATAAACTCAGGATACTTAATTTCCAACTCTTCAAGTTCTCTTAATTTACTATCATAAACAAAGTCATCAACAAGTGGTTTATCTAGATTGTAGTAAGCGTGATTGAGTTTATTCAACTCATTTGTAAGCTCAATAATGTAGTCTTTTATTTCGTTTTTTGTAGCAGGTATTTTCATATTTTTAAATTATATAGCTTATATAAAGTTTTAAACAAAATAAGCAAATTAGTAAGTTATTTGCTAAATTTTCAGACACATTATTTTTATATTTGTATATAATTAAAATATTAATATATTGAGGAGAAATTATGAAGTTCGAAATTAGAGAGTTCACAGTTGATAAAAAAGAATGATTAACTGTACAAAATAATGTTTTAAGTTACTTAGAATCAAATAAAAGAGAAGGACAGAAAATTGATCAAAAACTTATTTTAACATCAGCATCAAACGCTTATATGGATTCAGTTAAACAAAAATTAATGGAAGAAATGAATCTTAAAGATGCAGATAAAATTGCATTTTTACCAGTTCCACAAGATGTTAAATTCACAATTGAAGATTTTTCATTTAAATTAAAAGTTTTCTATGAAAATGACCTTGAAAAATATAATTTAGATATTAAACCTGAACCATTTAAGTTATTATCAAATGACTATAATGCAAAAATTGATGAGTTTTATAACTTATTTATTTCAGGTTACAAATTTAAACTTAATGTTGATAGAGACGTAGTTGAAACTAATGATAATGTAATCATTGAAACTAAACCTGCAGATATGCAAGAAGCTAAATTTGAAAAATATCAAATTATTGCAAATCCTGAAAGTGAACATCAATTTGAAAAACAATTAATTTGTGCAAAACTAGGAGAAGTTGTTACTGTAAATTATGCAGGAAGAGACTTTTTAGTTAAACCTATTCAAATTGTTGAAATTAAAGAAATGCCAATTACTGCAGAAAATGTTCACTTATTAAATATTGACCAAATTAAAAATATGGATGATGTTAGAAAATATGTTGAAAAAACAATTTTAGAACAAATTGTTAATGATTCTGTTTTTGCTTATGGTGAAAACATTTTAGGTCAATTATTAAAAGAATTTAATCAATTACTTGAAATTGACAATGAATTAATTGAAAACGATATGAAAGAATTTAGATTTAAAGAAGACTTCGCAGGAGATAAAAGAGAAGTTGTTAAATCTACAATTATGAACTACTTCTGAACTATGTTATTCAATAAGAAGTTAGGAATTAAAATTGAATATAGTGAAATGGAAGAAGAAAGACAAAAATTATTGACTATTTTTGGAGAAAAAGCTAACCAATTCGGTGTTCAAGCAATTTCAAATATTGTTTTACTTAAAAAACTAGGGACATACTACTTATCAAAAAATGAACCTACAGTTTTTGAGGAAAATAAAGAATACCTACAAAAGTATTTAAGTAAATAAATGTATTAAATCAAAAACACCTCAATAATGCCACGAGGTGTTTTTGATTTTTTATAAACTGATTACAAAATCTTCTAGCTTGAACTGATAATATATGTTTCAGTTTCACTTAAAAATTACAGTTTTATGACTATTTTGCAATTCTAATTATCATAAGAATTTTACTTATATGACTAGGAATTTTTTAATTATTTAATGGATAATAATATAAAATATGTTTCATGAAGAATAAAGATAATTTTGCAAATGAAAATTGCAATAAAACTACTACACCAAAATCATCTTGAATTACTAATTATTTCAAATTTAAGTCAAAGAAAATTGACCTTATTAATAAAGCTTCAATGAATCTGGATGCTAATAATTCAGCAGTGATAATTAACCCTGCTGATATTAAAAAAGAAGAAGAAAAATTAAAATACAAGATGGCCAAGTATTTAAATAATTCAAAACAAAGTAAGCTTACATTTAAGACGTTTTGGGTTAAATATTGATTAAAACTAGTGCTTACTTTTGTATCGGCATTAATTTTTAACTTTGGAATTCACATCTTTTTATCAAAAGCAGACACAATTCCTTCTGGAATTACAGGAATTCCTACTATTTTGCAATATTTATTTCCTATTTTAAAAAACTATTTTGCTTTAATTTATTTTGCATGCAATTTACCTTTATTCATTATATTTTGAAGAAAAGTCAAGTTCAGTTTTATAGGATTAACTTTATTCTTTATGCTTTGTTTACAATTAACAAACTTTATTTTCACAGAAGAGCATGTTCATTCATTCTTGTTTGAAAAAATCAATTTAGTTCCTATTGACTATGATAATTACAATGTATCAATTAAAGATTCTAAAGCAATTGTTGAAGTTGCTTCAACACCTGGACAAGCTAATTTAAAAGAATTAATTGATTTTAAATTAAACCCAAGTGCATTTAGTGCTGAGAAAGCTGCAGAATTTGAAAAATACGCTCAATATTCAATTGAACAACTAACACAATTAGCTTGATATTCAGATGGAATTAGCTGAGGAGTTTTACTTTATGGATGTCTTGGAGCAGTATTTATTGGTACAGGAATAGCTATTTCGTGAAAAGCCGGTGGTTCAACTGGTGGAACAGATATTATTGCTTATTACTTCTCAACAAAACACAAGAAAAGCGTTAGTTTAATTCTTGTTATTGTTGGTTTCGTAACAGCTGTTACATTTGTGCTTATTTATGGATTTGTTCGTCCAAATCCGAATGGTGAGTTATTTGGAATGAGAGAACTTTCAACATTCTCATACCTAATAGTTACTAACTTAGTTGTTGGTATGTTATATCCTAAATATAAGAAAGTAAACTTAACAATTATTTCATCAAATCCTGAAAGAATTATTGCTTACTTCAAACTTATTAATTACTGACACAGTTACAGAATTGAACGTTTCAAATCAGGTTACACGGGTAAAACTGCAATTAAAATTGAAACTACAATTCTTCTCCTAGAAGAGAAAAACTTAATTGCTGATTTAAAAATAATCGATCCTACTGTTTGAGTTTCTTGCTCAAAAGTAGCTAAAGTTTCTGGTAATTTCAATACAAACTATGTAGAACAGTAAAAAAACTGTTCTTTTTTGATCAATTTTTACTATATAAATGAAAGGAGGCTAACTATGAAACTTAATGATCTAAAACCACTAGAAAAAGAAAAGTATTCGCAAATTCAACCTGGTTTTTCATTTGCCGCTTTAGTTCCATTAATTCCATCGATAGTTCAAGGCGCAATATCTATTCTTGGTTTATTTAAGTCATTTACATCAAATTCAGGTTCAGTTAAAGGTAAAGATCAAGAATTCAAGTGAGATAATACTGTTAAGAAAACTTCTAATGTAATTGAAAATTACTTATTATTTTAAAAAATCATTATTCATGATTTTTCAATTTAAAGTCATCATTTCATTGAAAAAAATTTGTATAACTTCTATATTTTAAGACTAAAAAAACTTACTAATTTTACTTTATTGCTATATAATAAGCATGTTACATTTGTAACCGTACTAAAGAGGTTCAACAAGTGCATAAGCCACCTCAAAGACGAGCCACATTTTGGAGGTATTGCATGTTTGCAATTATCGAATCAGGTGGAAAACAACTTTTAGTTAAAGAAGGTCAAACAATCTTCGTTGAAAAACTTGAAGGTCAAGAAAACTCAGAAGTTAAATTTGACAAAGTTTTATTAGTTAACGATAAAGTAGGGAGACCTTACTTATCTAATGCTGTAGTTTACGGAACAATCGAAAAACAAGGGAAAGCAAAGAAAATTGTTGTATATCGTCACAATGCAAAGTCTACTCACAAAAGAAAATTAGGACACCGTCAACCTTACACACGTGTTAAAATTACAAAAATCGAAGGGTAATTAGAATATGGCACACACGAAAGCCGGTGGTTCTACCCGTAACGGTCGTGATTCTCATAGTAAGCGTTTAGGTGCTAAATTAGGTGATGGACAATTTGCAACAGCAGGATCAATCATTTACCGTCAAAGAGGAACAAAAATTTTCCCAGGACAAAATGTTGGTCGTGGTGGAGACGATACATTATTCTCAAAAATCGATGGATACGTAAAATACGAAAGCAGAAGAAACAGAAAGTATGTTTCTGTATATCCTGAAAGACAAAACTAATTTTAATTTATATAGTAAAACGTGCCACAGCAATTATGTGACACGTTTTTTTATTTCTAAATTTCATTAACAGAAGTAATTAAAGTAGCTCCAGACTTAATAAGCTGATTATTCAAATCACCAAAATCATCACTAGGAAAACATTTTATATCCTTACCAATATCAGCAAAGTAATTTACTAACTGTATTGCTTTTGAGTCTCCTTTTAACGAGAATGAAATAAATTGTTTGCTTAATAAAGAACTTAATAAATTTGCTTGTTTAAAATATTCTCTTCTAGGATGGCAATTTAAGGGATATTGAGATATATAAAGTTCATTTGGTTTTAAGGTTTGTTTTAAAATCTCATCATTAAAACCTTCTTTTAGAATGTGAATAATAGAACCATTGTGATTTCTATAAAAATCAACAATAGATTTTTCACTTTCTTTATAGTCATTGGTAATTAGCACATGAGAATTAACCATATTTTCAAGCTGTTTTCCAGAATTAAAACTATCTAGCAGGTTTCTTTCATCAACTAGATAAACTTTATTTTTGTTTTTAAGTAGTGAAGTGTTTCCATACATATAAAGCACATAAGGTGGATATTTAATAATGTTTAAATTCAAAGGATATTCTTCATCTAAAATGGTGATGAACTTTATTTTCTTTTTCACATACTCTTTTACTCATTGTGTTAATAGATTCATATCGATTTTCGGAATGCTTTTAAGATTTTTATAAATTATGTAGTTATTTCCCTTGTGTAAATTAGATAAATAAAATAATATTAAGTTCATTTTCTCCTCCTACTTACAATAGTAAATTTAGCTGAAAATGAACTATTTTTATACCTAGCACACTATTAGTTTAGTTTAAATAAAAAGCCTTTGTTTTAGTATAAATTTAATATAATTACTTTAAAAATTATTAGGTTTATTTTTATTCATTTTTATCTAGGAGAAAATATGAGAATTGCATTTTTCGATTCTAAAGATTACGATATTAAATACTTTGAAAAATATAATGATGGAAGACACGAAATTACTTTTTTTAAAGAAAACTTAAACTTAGATACAGTTAAGTTGGCTAAAGGTTACGATGCTGTATGTGGGTTTGTTAACACTTATGGTGACAAAGTAATTTTAGAAGTCTTAGCAAAAATGGGTGTAAAAGTTTGATTGCAAAGATCAATGGGATACAACAAAATTGATGTTGCTAAAGCTAACGAGTTAGGAATTCACGTCTACAGAATTTTTAACTACTCAGCTGAAAGTATTGGTGAATTTGCTTTTGCAGGATTATTAGCACTTAACAGAAATCTTTTAATTGCTAATAAAAGAGTTAAAGATTACAACTTCTCATTAAATGGACTTGATGGACTTTGTGTTGGAAACTCAACAATTGGGGTTGTTGGTTCAGGGAAAATTGGACAAACATTTATCAAGATTGCTAAAGCAACAGGTGCTAGAGTTTTAGTATTTGATGCATTTGCTCAAGATAACTTCCCTCAATTAGCTGAACAATTCGGATTTGAATGAGCTTCATTTTCAGAAATCTTACAAAACTCAGACTTTATTTCAATCCACTGTCCTTTATTACCTTCAACAAGATACTTATTCGATAAAGCTGCTATTGATATGCTTAAACCAGGAGCAATTATTATCAACACAGCCAGAGGAGAAATTATTGAATTACAAGCAATGATTGATGGGCTTAAATCAGGTAAAGTTCGTGGATTTGCAACTGACGTTTTAGAAAGAGAAGAAGGAAGATTTTACGAAGACATTTCTTCAAGAATTAAAGAACTTAAAGAACAAGATCCTCAATGAGCAGAATTAATTGAAATGGACAACGTTTTAGTAACATCACACCAAGCATTCTTAACAGATTTAGCTTTAACTCAAATAGCTAAAACAACATTAGAAAATGCAGACGCTGCGCAAGCAGGAGATTACTCAAAAGCATTAGTTTTATTAGAGAATGGAAAAATACAAAATGGTTAATACACAGGAATTATTGATTAAGAAAAATAGCTTTTTCAAAGATTTATTTAGCTTCTTTAAATTAAGAACATCAGAAAGACAAAATGCTGAGAAACCAGCTGATTTAAAAACTTGAATCATCCACGGTTTATCAGAATTTATCGGAACAATCTTTTTATCACTTGCATTAGCAGGTCTATCAATTTACACATCTTCAGGTAAAGTTGCTGAAGAATATATGTTACATAAAATCATTGTTGGATTTTATGCAGGATTTATTGCTGTTGGGGCAGTGTTATTCATCTTCTTACGTTGAAGTTGTGACCTCAACCCAGCTGTAACTATTTATCGTTATATAAACGGTAGAAATAATGGTTACTATGCTTTATATAAAATTGCAATTCAATTCTTAGGAGCATTTGCTGCTGCAGGATTTATCTATTTATTTGGATACTTATCAGTAGGGAAAAATGATTTACCTAATGCCCCAATTACTGCAATTGGTGCTTACAAAGCTTCTTTTGTTGCAGAATTAGAAAAAGGTTCAAATCCATCAGCAAACCACGTTTTAGCAAGTGGAACAGCGTGAATTTTCTTTGTTGAGTTAGTTATGACAGCTATCTTATTGTTCCCAATTTTTTCACCAAACATTAACAATAAATACCGTGATTTAATGATTATGTTCATCATTTCATTATCAGTGTGAATGGGACTTTTAGGTGAGACAGCAGCTATTAACCCAGCTAGAGGTTTAGCTCAACAATTACCTGCATTCTTTACATCAGAAGCTCATGTTGGTAAACATTTAGGAAAAAAAATTACTGAAATAGCCCCTGATTTTGGGTTCGATACTTCAGTAACATTAGAACAATTAAAAAATTCATTTGCATTTGATTCATTAGTTTACGCAACATTTGCTATGTTATTAGGGGATTTATTAGCTCCAGTATTCTATGCATTTATTCAAGGATTCACACAAAGAGTTGTAAACCCATTTGTTGTTAAAGTTATTGCATTTAAAAACTTTAGAGCAGACTCAATGACAACACCAGAAAAAGAAGCAAATAAATCAAACAACAATAAACAATAATAATCTTAAGAATCACTTCTTAAAGTGATTCTTTTGTTTCTAATAGGAAAGGATAATATGAAAAATAACGAATTAGCCTTGGAGTTAGCTTCAAAAGAATTAAACATTCCTACAAATCAGGTTCAAACAGTTTTAGAAATGTTATCAAATGGAGATACAGTTCCGTTCATTTCGCGTTATAGAAAACAACAAACTGGTGGACTTAATGAAGAACAAATCTATCAAATTGAATCTATTTACAAATACAAAGAAGAGCTTTTGGATAGACAACAAGCAATTATTAAAATTCTAAGTGAAAAGAATTTACTTACAGACAAGCTTAAGGAACAAATCTTAAATACAACTGTCAAAAGCGAATTAGAGTCAATTTATGAACCATTCAAGGTTGGTAAAATCACAAAAGCAACAAAAGCCATTGAACTTGGTTTAGAGCCACTTGCAAAGAGAATTTTTGATAATAAAAGCCCTCAATTTGATGTTGCAAGAGAAGCTAAAAAATATTTAACAGAACAAGTGCCTACAGTCGAATTTGCTATTGAGCAAGCTAATTTCATTATTGCACAGTGAATTTCACAGAATGTAGAAATTAAAAATCAAATTAAAGAATCAGTCTACAATTTTGGAAGAATTAAAACAACAAAGTCTAAAAAAGTTAATGATGAAAATGATGATTTAGTATTCTTAAATTATTATGATTTTATAACACCAATTAAATACATTAAAAACCACAATGTATTAGCAATTAATAGAGGTGTTAAATTAGATAAACTTAAACTTGAATTTGAGTACAAACGCGAACCATTGGTTATTATCATTTTAAAAGCTATAGATAAAACAAGAAACAACAAAGACAATATTATTGATGCGATTAATGATTCACTCAAAAGACTTATTTTACCTAGTGTAGAAAGAGAAATCTTTAGTGACTTATTTGAAATAGCTGAAAAAGCAAGTATTAATATATTTGCAAATTCAGTTGAAAAATTATTAACTGCTCCAGCAATTACAGGGCACAATATTTTAGCCATTGACCCTGCATATGTTAATGGATGTAAAATAGCTGCATTATCTGAAAATGGAGATGTTTTAGGTATTGCTAAAATTTACCCTAATAAGCCACAAGAAAAAGTCGCAGAGGCAACTAAAGTAGTTTTAGATTTTATTAACAAATATAAAATTACTATTGTTGTTATTGGAAACGGAACAGCTTCAAGAGAAACTGAATTATTTATTTCTAATATTATTAAACAAAACAATTTAAAGGTTAAATATGCTATTGTTTCTGAAGTTGGAGCTAGCGTATACTCAGCTTCACAAATCGCAATAGAAGAATTCCCTAACTTAAGTGTTGAAGAAAGAAGCGCGATTAATATTGGTAGAAAATTCTTAGACCCATTAAATGAGTTAGTAAAAATTGATCCTAAATCAATTGGTGTCGGTCAATATCAACACGACTTAAATCAAAAAGAATTAGAGCAATATTTAAACTTCAAAGTGCAAAAGGTAGTTAATGAGTTTGGTGTTGACTTAAACACTGCTACAAAGCATATTTTGATGTATATAGCAGGTTTAAGCAAGAAGATAGCTCAAAATATTATTGAATACAGAAATAGTAAAGAAAGTAAAAATTTCGAAAACAGAAATGAACTTCTTAAAGTACCGGGGTTAGGTCCAAAAAGTTTTGAACAGTCAGTAGGTTTTTTAAGAATATTCACTTCATCAAACTTTTTTGATAAAACAATAATTCACCCTGAATCATATAAATTAGCATCAAAAATTGTTGAAAAATTTAACTTAAAACCAAGTGAGCAAGGAATAGATGTTTCTAACTTAAATGCACAATCTATTGCTGATGAGTTAAATTCGGACATTTATACAGTTGAATTAATACTTCAATCATTAGCGAGTCCTACTAAGAAAATTGTTGATAATAAATCAGGGTTTATCTTAAAAGACAGTGTGTTAGATGTAAATGACTTAAAAGTTGGAGATACAATTCAAGGAACTGTTGAAAATATTACTGATTTTGGTATATTTGTTTATATCGGAATCAAGAAAAACTTATTTGTTCACGTAAGTAATTTAAACTTAAATCAAAATGAATCAATCTTTGATAAGTATTATCCAGGTTTAGTAATTAACTCTGAAATTACTGAAATTGACTTACAAAGAAATCGTTTAAGTGGAAAAGTTTTAGAGAACTAAAAAAATGAATAGACCAATGTATAAGGTCTATTCATTTTTATTTAAGCTTAAAATTAAGTTTTAAAACAGAGTTTAATGAGCTTTCACCATAAGTCTGTGTGAACTCATGGATTTGAGCAACAACATGTTTGCTAGCACCAAGTAAGAAATTGAAATTTCAATTCTTATTTTGTTCTTCCATATATTGCAATAAATGGTATCTTGCAATAATCGAAGCACATGCAACTGATAAGTGAATGTCTTCAGCTTTATTAACTAGCAATGTTGGTAATTGCAATTCATTTAATTTAGCTCAGTTATTTTCAATAAAGAATTTTTGATGATATTTTAATATTGAATTAGTTGTTGAATATTTATCAATAATAATTGCAGTTGCTTGAATTTTGTATTTTTTAGCTAATGTACTCAATGCACTTGCATGAGTGAAAAATTTAAGTTCATTAGCGTTATAAGACTTGCTTAATTTGTTATATCCAGCTTGTGTAAGTGTGTAAACGGAATATTCAATAAATTCCATTAATCTAGGAGCTAAAGATAAAATTTGTTTATCAGACAGTTTTTTAGAATCCTTTACACCTAATGAAGCGACAAATTGTTTAAGCTTATTTGGTAAATAAACTGCACAAGAAACAAGTGGTGTTCAATAATCACCAACCCCTGTTTCATCAACCCCAATTACTTGCTCCAAATCAACATTAAGTTGTTTGATATCATCAATATATTTCATTATTCTTCCTCGATAGCTTGAATTTTTCTTTTACGTGCGTTTGATTTTTCTATCTCGGCTTGTGGATTATCTAAGAATTTGTGAATGTATTCTCCGACCCCACCTTCTTTATTTGTTTTAGAAATTCTAATTGATGCATATTTTTTAACGTCTTTTGAAGCATTAGCCATAGCTACCGAAATGTTTGCAATTTTAAACATAGGAACGTCGTTAAATCCATCTCCTAATGCAATTGTGTTTTCGACTTTAATGTCGTAGTATCTAATTAACATACTTAAAGCTTTACCTTTGTTAGCTGTAATGTTAGTCATATCGAAAACAGGTGTTAAACCTTCCCCTTTTGATCAGTATGAGAATTCAGCTAAGTCACCATATCTTGATTTAAGGTATTTTCTAAGTTCTTCAATGTTTGTTGTCTCTTTAACGTCAAAGATAATTCCTGTAGGCATTAAAGGAATTTTGTATAAGTCTAAACCGATACGTAATTTTGAACTTGTTTTAAATCCGAAAACTTTTTCAAGTTCTTCATCACGGTGATCTAATTGAACTCAGTCTGGTCCTTCAATAGCGATGTTTGAAATTTCTTTTTTAACTTTAGGATCACCTAAAATGTATAATGCTTCGTTTAAGTTTAAATATTTAATGTAAGGGATGAATTCTTGATCATATGGATGGTGAATATGCGCTCCATTGTAGTTAGCAACGATTGTGTTAAGACCTAATGATTCATAAATGAATTTAGTACTTCTTCAAGGTCTTCCTGTAAGGATACATACAACGTGCCCTTCCTCTGTTGCTCTTTTAATTGCGCTAAGTGTTCTGTCGTGAATAACGCCTGTTGCACTAGATTGAAGTGTTGTACCATCTAAGTCAATAGCAAATAAAAATTTTTCTTTTTCTGCTGCCATAATCTACCTCTTTCTTTAAATTATTTTTGGAAAATTTTATTCCTATGGCATAGGAATATTAATTGAAAATACAACATATTTGTAAAATATGTTTATAAATTATAAAGTATTTTTTAAAAAACGGTAATTTGTAAGAAAAATTGTGAAAAATTCCGTAAAAAAGTGAAAAATTGCAGTTTTTATCCTTAAATTTAGAAATTTTGGAAAAAGTTAAAAAAAATAGTCTGAAAAATCTTTTTTCTATATAATTAGTTTAAACATTATTATTTATATTAAATAATAAAAACTTAACTTGTTAAATAGAGGTAGTGATGATTAAGTATCAAAGAATTCTTTTAAAACTTTCTGGAGAAGGTTTTGCAAACAAAGAAAAACATTTAGCAATTGACTATGACTTAGTTCATAAAATTGCATTACAACTTAAAGAAATTGTAGCTAAAGGTATACAAGTATCAGTGGTTATTGGTGGAGGAAACTTCTGAAGAGGTGCTTCTGCTGAAAAAAATGGAATTAACAGAAATAAAGCTGACTACATTGGAATGCTTGCTACAATTATGAACGCTATTGCCTTAGGTAGTGGTTTCGAGCGTGTTGGACTTAAAGCTAGAGTTCAAAGTTCATTAAACATTGATCAAAGAGTGGCTGAATATTACGTTAATGAAAAAACAATCAAATACTTAGAAGATGGTGAAGTTGTTATCTTTGCCGGAGGGACAGGTCGTCCATTCTTCACAACAGATACAGCAGCAACATTATATGCATCAGAAGTTGGTGCTCAAGTTATTTTAATGGGTAAAAATGGAACTGATGGAATTTACGATTCAGATCCTAAGAAAAATCCTGATGCAAAACATTATGATCACATCACTTATGATGAAATCTTAGAAAAGAAATTACAAGTTATGGACTTAACAGCCACAAGTATGGCTAGAGACAACAATATTAACTTAATTGTGTTTAACTTATTAGAAGAAAATTCAATTTTAAATGCACTTGAAGGAAAAATCAAACATACAGAGGTTACTAAATAATGGAATTAGATATTTATTTATTAGATTTTGCTGAAAAAGCAGAAAAAGCACTTTCACATTACCGTTTTGAATTATCAAAAATTTCAACAGGTAGAGCTAACCCTCAATTGATAAAAGGTATTCGTGTTAATTACTATGACACACTTACACCACTTGAAGAATTATCAAACATTTCAGTTCCTGAGCCACAACAATTATTAATCAAACCTTATGATATTACATCAGTTAAGGAAATTAATAAAGCTCTTGAAAAAGCAAACTTAGGTGTTATGCCAATTGATGAAGGAAGTCAAATTAGATTAAACTTCCCTCCTCTTACAACTGAAAAACGTAAAGAAATGGTTAAATCATTATCTAAGTTAACTGAAAATGCTAAAGTAGGTGTTCGTAATGCACGTCAAGATGTTAATAAAGCTATCAAAGCTGATGAAGAGTTATCAGAAGACGAACAAAAAAGATACTTAGATGTTATTCAAAAAGAAGTTGATAAAGAAATTAGTAAAATCGACAAAATCACAAGTGAAAAACAAGAAGAATTAATGAATAAATAAATGTCAAACTAGCTTTTTAGCTAGTTTTATTGTATTTATAAGAAAGGAGACAATATGACTAATGATACAATTGCAGCAATCAGCTCAGGTTCTCATATAAATCAACCAATTTCAATTGTTCGTGTATGTGGTCCTGATGCAGTAAATGTTGTTTCTAAAGTTTTTAAAGGAAAAATTGGTGCAGATCACACAATTTCATATGGTTTCATTCATGATAATGGACAACTTATTGATGAAGTTTTAGTTATGTCATTTGTTGGTAAAAAAGATGCAAATGGTAATGATGTATTCAATAACTATGTTGGCGAACCTTTAATCGAAATTAACTGCCACGGTGGAATTGTTGTTACGAACAAAGTTTTAAGTTTATTACTTGAAAATGGTGCCAGATTAGCTGAACGTGGTGAATTCACTAGAAGAGCTTTTTTAAATGGAAAAATGGACTTAATTAAAGCTGAAGCTATTCACGATTTAATTATGGCTCAAACTTCATCTCAAGCACTTGCATCAGTTAATAAATTCAAGGGAAAAACTTCAGGTTTAATTGATGAGTTCTTAAATAAGATTGCTGTTTTAATCGGTCTTGCTGAAGTTAATATTGACTACCCTGAATACGATGATGTTGAACGTTTAGATTCAATTAATATGTCAGAGAAAGTTTCTGTTTTAATCAGTGAACTAGAAAAAATAGTGAAAATTTCAGAGGATTCTAGATATGTTTTTGAAGGTGTTAAAGTTGCATTTTTAGGAAAACCTAACGTTGGAAAAAGTAGTATTTTAAATGCACTTTTATCAGAAGATAAAGCAATTGTTACAGATATCGCAGGAACTACAAGAGATTTAGTTGAAGCTACCTATAAAATCAATGATATGTTATTTAAACTTGTTGATACTGCTGGTTTAAGAAACACTCAAGAAATTATTGAAAAAATTGGTATTCAAAAATCATTAGATCAGATTGAAAAAAGTGATCTTGTAGTTCACGTTGTATCTGCAAATGAATCTGAAGATGATTTTGATAAATTAATTGAGCAAAAATCAAAAGAGTTAGGTAAGTTCTATTTAAAAGTTATGAACAAAAAAGACTTGCTAAAGACAGATAAGTCATTAGATGATAACGTTATTTATATTTCTGCTTTAAATAACGATATTGAAGCATTAGAACAAGGTTTAGTTTCAAACTTCCAGAATATCAACATTTTAGATGAGCGTATTTTTTCAAATACACGTCAACTTTCACTTATTAAGCAAGCTTTAAATTCGCTTAAGGATGCTAAAAATGCACTTGACAACTATGCAACTTTTGACATGATTATCATCGATTTATATGCAGCGTGAGATCAATTACAAAACATTAAAGGAAATGTAAACAGAGAAGACTTATTAGATGTTATGTTCAGCACTTTCTGTTTAGGTAAATAATATGAGTTCAAAGAAAAATAAATTTGTTGATGCACATAATCATTTATCAATGACTGCTTACAAACACGAAGACATTATTGATATGATTTGTGAGCAAGCTTATGCTAATAGACTTGAATTTATGATTGTTAATGGTGGTCATGCTGAAGAAAATAAAGAAGTTATCAAGCTAGCTAAAAAGTATCCTGATTTAATTAAACCTGTTATAGGAATTCATCCTGAAGATGGGGTTGATGAGAATGATTATTTAAGATATAAAGATTTAATTGATGAGACTATTGTTGGAATTGGAGAAATTGGATTAGATTACTTCTATGAAGAAGGTGTTCCATCAAGAGAAAATCAAATTAAATCATTTAGAAATCAAATCAAATTAGCACAAGAAGTAAACCTACCAATTGTTGTTCACATTAGAGATAAAATCGACCAATACCAAGCTTACCAAGATGTTTATGATATTTTAAAAGAGTTTCCTAACATCAAAGTTATGCTCCATACATTCGCCGGAAATATGGATTGAGCTAAGAAATTTTTAGAATTTAAAAATCTTTATTTTTCATTCAGCGGTGCTGTTACATATGGAACAACAAACCAAACTAGAGATATTATTGAGTTTTTACCACTTGAAAGAATTCTTACAGAAACTGATGCTCCGTTCTTAAGAGTTCATCCATATACAGAACAAAAAAATGAACCAAATACAGTTTTATTTGTCGCTTACTACATAGCAGGAATTAAAAAAGTGGGTATGGATAAATTCACAGATAGAATTAATAAAAATTTAAGGACTTTATTTAATTTATAATGCAAAATAAAAAAGAAGTTTATGCAAAAAAGAAGTTTGGACAAAACTTCTTAAAAGATCAAAACATTTTACGTAAGATAATCAATGTATTTGATGTAAAAGATCAAAAAGTGTTGGAAATAGGACCGGGTAGAGGTGCTTTAACTAATTATCTTTTAAATGCAGGCGCTTATGTAACTGCTTTTGAAATTGACACTGATATGGTTGATCTTCTAAATAAAGAAATAAACAATCCTAATTTTGAACTTATTCATCAAGACTTCCTGGAAGCTGATATAACTAATTTTAAGGACACTTACATTATTGCTAATATCCCTTATTACATAACAACTGATATTCTCTTTAAAATATTTGAAAACAAAGATAATTTTGAGGGTGTATTGGTAATGGTTCAAAAAGAAGTAGCGCAAAGAGTTTGTGCTAAACCTAATACAAAAGATTATTCAAAATTATCAGTTTCATCACAATTTTTAGCTGATTGTAAATTAGAATTTATCGTTCCTGCAAATGCTTTTTCACCTGCTCCAAAGGTGGATTCAGCTATTTTATCTTTGAGATTTAAAAATAATGTTTCATTAGATGAATGAAATTCAATTAAGGATTTCTTCAAATTATGCTTTGAAAACAGAAGAAAGAAACTTTCTTATTCATTACAAAATAAATATCCAAAAGATCATATTCTTAATATATTTGAACAATTAGGGTATGATGATAATTTAAGAATTCAACAATTATCAGTAGAGAAAATTGTCGAACTATTTAATATGTTAGAAAAGTAAGTGCAACCACTTGCTTTTTTCTAAATTCTAAAAAGTAAAATATTATAAAAAATACTAATAGTATTGAAAATAAGGCATATAAAAATTAGAGGTGAATGTAAAAAAAAAAAAAAAAGTATAATAAAAATATAGGACAAAAAACAATTCAGAAGGGACGTTTATATGAAAAAGATTGAATTTAGATTTAGTGAACAAAATCCAATGAAATTGGTTTTGGTTGAAAATGCTTTTGCTGGTGATATTATTGATTTGTCAAGCTTAAGTAATACAGAATTATTCATTTTAAGTAGCAGCATAAACAATGAAAGAAATGATGATATTAGAAATCAAGTAAAAACAGAAATACTTGAAAATCTTACAAATTTACCTGAATATAAAGTTAATGTTCAAGGTGTGATTGATGAGTATAATAAAAAGATTGCTGAGCTAAAAACAGAACTTGAAGTCTCAAAAAGTGCAAGACAAGACGAAATTGAAAAATTAGAATCATCATTTAAATTAGCTCACGAAAAAGAAAAACAAAACCAAGCTGATGCTTATAATGATTTAAAAAATCAGTTAAGTGAATTAAAGGCTTCGATGAATTCGACAATTGAAGCTGAGAAAAACAAGTTTGAAGTAAATAACATTAAGGCAATAGAGAAGGTTAAAGAAGAATACGAAAAAGAAAAACAAAACCAAGCTGATGCTTATAATGATTTAAAAAATCAGTT
>NZ_JAYFEZ010000006.1:0-53521 GCF_034863425.1 Mycoplasma sp. 21DD0573 | reverse complement strand
TTAGTGAAGCTTTAAGGCTCCTTTTATATATAGAACATGCGTTCCATATAAGTATCCGGTATTAGCGATAATTTCTCATCGTTATCCCAATCTAAAGGGCATGTTAAGTACGTGTTACTCACCCATTCGCCGCTAAGTTCAAAGAACTTCGCTCGACATGCATGTATTAGGCACACAGCCAGCGTTCATCCTGAGCCAGGATCAAACTCTCGAAAAAAATTGACTTGTCATGTCTTGTATATATCTAGTTTTCAAAGAACTTCTTCGCTATCAAAAGCATGAATATTATAACACTATTTTTTTTATTCAAAGTTTTTTTAAAAATTTTTTTCGAATTTTTTATTTGAACTTTTGATTAAAAAAATACTATCCAAATCATAGTTTAATGGACAGTATTAAAGTTTTTGTTATTTGTATATTTTTGAAATATCAGCAAACATTGAAGTTTCTTCATTGTATTTTCTTCTATTATTAGTGTCTAATAATTTATTATATGTTTTCTCTGTTATTAATTTATCATCATATAAAACTTTTAAATAGTATGCAATAACTTCGTCTGAAAAGAAATATTCATAATCATTATATAAAGAAATGATGTCTTTAATTTCATCATAAATAGTCTTTCTTAATGATTCGGGATATTTCATCTCTTTTGAATGTTCAGCGAATTCTTCTCTATCAACAATTTGCAATTCTTTATCTGGATAACATTTTATGTCTAAATCATAATCAATAAATTTAAGCGTGTCATCTTCAAAAATTGGACGTGATGCAAGGTTTATATAATAATAAGAACCACTTTCCTTTAAAAGAACAATTGCATTGTACATTGAATCTTTCGGAATAAATCAAATTGCATTTTCTTTATATCTTCACCCATTTACATCTCTTTCATATTCAGCCACTTTAGTGTTTTTTAAAAATAAAACAATATGTCTCTTATTATGAAAAATTACTTTTACAGAATTTCATTGTCTATAAAGATGACCATTATGTTTATAAGCTTGAACATTAATCATTTGTCCAACTTTTAATTTAGAAAAATCTCATAGCATAAATCCCTTTCTGTTTGCTTGTAAATATCTTAACTATCTAAATAATTTATGAAAATCTAATTTAACTTTATTATCTGTAGTTTTTATTATATTGTAAACATTTTCATTTTTTGTTGATCTTGCCGTTGTTACTCATCTATTTTCAGGAAGTGTTATTTCTTTTTCTAATAAAATTTCATTTTCTTCAGCAATATTATTGTTATTCAAATCTTTTCATAAATAAATAACTGAATTATTACTTGGTTTTGTAATGAAATCTTCCGAAATATATGGAATAAATAAAGCGTTTGTATATTCATTTAATGAATTTGGATAAATTCTATTATTTAATTGCTCTTCTCTTTGCTGAGCTTGTTCTGATGTTAATGAATTTGATAACAATGCACCTTTATCAAAAGTTTTGTGACCAAAAAAATTGAATGTATCTAAGTATTTAATTTTTGATGTTGCAGTAACTTGATTATTATCTGGATTAACGAAGACAAACCCTGTGTACTCATTTGAATCTAAGTAACCACTTAATTTGATTTTATGTTGATTTGCTTCATTATTTTCAATTTGTGAATGCTCTGAATCAATTCATTTTCATCCACTATTATCATAATATAGTTGTGAAATAGTTTTTCCATAACCCATTGTATCTAAAAATAATTTGTAAAAATCAACTGATTTATCTTGTTTTATTTTCTGAAGATTTAAATATTCAGTTTTGGTTCTATATCCTACTTGAGGTTGATATTCAGATAAAGCAAAAGGTGTTGTTGGCAGAAGAATTGAAGATTGATTTTTATAAGTTCTTGTTCTGTTTGAATTTTCTTGAATTGTTAAATCACCTTGTATGTATCATCCTTGTCTATATTGTGAATCAAAATTATTCAAGAAAACTTTACTCATATCATCTGCTAAAGATGTTGGTGAAATTGTGTAAGTTGTGGCTGAAGATGTTTTATCAATATGAGCATAGCTAAAATAACTCATTGTAAAGATATCTTGACCTTTATTTCTTGAATCTTCTATAGCAGGACCAATTGGATTTGGTAAATTTATATTAAAGTAAGGTTCAAAACCATATTTTAAATATTCTCTAGGAACTAATTCAGTCAATGAATAATAGTAGCGAATATTATTTGATGAAAGACCGAACTTTGTATCAGGTGAATAATACAATTTTGAATGTTCTTTTAATTTTCTATTAAGTTCAATTACATCAGGATTGCTTGGTTTTCCGTTTGAAAGATCTCAAATATCTTTTGGACTAAAAACATTATGAATAAAACTGTTTTTTTTGTTATTATCTGCTCTTAATATTTCTCAAGTTTCATCAGAGATTTTTGATTTTGAAGTTACATCATAGTTTGATAAATATTGAAATGAATCAACAAACGATTTATTTCAATATTGAATGTAAAGATGATTATGCTGATCTTTAATTGTTGCTCCAGGTGAATAATAAATAATTGATGGGTTAACTAAATGTGAATCATCATTTTCAAAACTATAATATTTTGCAAGTACATCTTTTTTAAATGCAATTTCTGCATATGAGTTTGCTCAATGGTGCATATATTCGTGGAATGTTGTTTGCATCATATAAGCAATAATTTCATAAAGGCTCATTCCTGATTCACAAAAAAAGAAACCATTAATAAAAATATTTTTAATATTTGGAATATATAAACCGTTTGCAGTATTATCTATTACACTAAAATTATTTATATTTATAGCTTCAAGATCAAAAACTTCAGTACTGAATGGAATTTTTCTTTTAAATTCATGAGCATATAAAACTAAACCTTCAGGACCTAATAAATATCTACGTTCACTTTTGTCTTCACTAACATAATATGCATAGTCTCTAAAGGTCACATTTGTGTATGGATCTATGTATTCAAAATAGCAGGATCCATTAGTTTCTTCATATTCATGCACATTATTTTTTTCAGTTTCAAATCTATTTAATAATTGACTAACTTCATCATTACTTTTTGATGAAGTTTTCATAAATTCTTTATCGTTAATTGAGACTACATTAGAAGCTGCAATTGTAGGATGTGTGTAATTTGTAAATCTTAATTTAACTTTATTAACTTGTTTTTTATCACCATTTCCGGAAGATTTAAAAATATCTAGAAAACTGCATGAATTAGTCACAAGTGTTCCTAGACCTAAAATTGAACCAGTTAAAAACAATAAAGATTTACGTAATTTAGTCATGTTTAAATCATACACTTTTTATCTTCAAATATGATAAGAAGTGTTGTAATTATTTTTTTCATAAATGTGAAAAATTTACTAGAAAATATTAAATTTTTGATAACTAGACCTCAAAAAGTTATAGAATAAAAGTGTAAGAAATCGGAGGTGCTTATGTACAAATACAAAGCAAAATTAGTAGCTAGTGGTGAAGTTATTGCACAAGCTAACACAATTGACGAATTAGAAGGTCAAATTAAAGGATTTCGCCGTGGTCAAAAACACGGATTACACACCAAGGGAAATGAAAAAATTGAAATATTCCATATAGAAAGAAACAATTTGGAAGGTAAATCACATTCTAAAGAAGTTTCAGTTAAAGTTGTTTAATTTATTAAATAGAATTTATATATTAGTTTTATAGATATGTGCCACCAATTTTTGGTGGTTTTTGTTTAAAAAACTCTAATTGCTATATAATAAAAAGAAAATTATAAGGAGTTAAAATGTCAAAACCTAGATTAGAAGATAATTTTTATGAATACGTTAATTATGAATGATTAAATACTGCTACAATTCCATCAGATAGATCATCAATGTCAGCATTTGGTGAATTAGATATCAAATTAGAAAAATTGCTTAAAGACTTAACAGTTCAGTGAGCTAATGGTCAAAAAGAATTACCTAATGATCCTATGATGAAGCAGTATGTTGAATTTTACAAAATGATTATTGATAAAGATAAGAGAAAAGAAATCGGAATAAAACCGGCTAAAGATTTTCTTAAAAATATTGAAGAATTAAAATCATTTGAACAACTTGCTTCAAATTTTGATTACTTTAATAATAGATATGTATCTTTACCTTTATCTTTTGGTGTTGGGGAAGATTTTAAAAATAATAAATTACAAGTTTTATGACTTGATGAATTTAGCTTAATTTTGCCATCAAAAGAAACATATGAAAATGAACAAGAAGCAAATAGATTAATGACTGTATGAATTAATATGGTTTTTGATTTATTACAAAAATACGGATTTGATGAAAGAAAATCAAATGATTTAATTAATAAAGCTATTGCTTTTGATTTAAAAATTAAAGATTATGTTCTTTCAGATGTTCAAAAGGCTGATTATGTTTCATTATACAACCCTAGAGAAATCTTATGATATGCCGATAAAAGTTCAATTTTTAATATTCCAAACATTGCAGAGCAATTAGTAGGCCAAAAAGTTGAAATGATGCCTTGTTCAAACGTTAAATTTATTGAAAACTTAAACAATATTTTCAATAGCGAAACATTCGAAGAATATAAAGCCTTATTCTTTATTAAAAACTTAATTTTTGCTGCCTCATATTTAGATGAAGAAACAAGAATTAAAGCAACAGAATTTAAAAACGCAATTTACTCAATCCAAAAACCAAGAGATTTAGAAATGTTCGCTTATGATTTAGCTACTAAATATTTCAAAGAACCATTAGGTATGTACTATGCAAAACATTTCTTTGGAGAGAAAGCTAAAAAAGATGTAGAACATATGGTTGCTAATATGATTGAAGTCTATAAGAAAAACTTGGAAGAAAACACATGATTATCAAAAGAAACAATTAAGAAAGCAATTACTAAATTGAACAAATTAGGTGTCATGGTTGGATACCCAGAAATCATCAGACCATTTTACAAAGATTTTGTTGTTAAGACATATGAGCAAGGTTCAAATATTTTAGAAAATGTTTTATTCTTTGAATCAATTAAGACTCAATATAACTTATCGCAATACAATCAATTAAAGAATGATAAGTATTGATCAATGTCTCCAGCAGAAATTAATGCTTACTTTAATCCATTTGCAAATCACATTGTTTTCCCTGCTGCAATTTTACAAGCTCCTTATTATGATATTAATCAATCTTCATCTGCAAATTATGGAGGAATTGGAGCAGTTATTGCTCACGAAATCTCACATGCATTTGACAACAACGGTTCACAATTTGATGAAAATGGAAGCTTAAACAACTGATGAACTGATGAAGATAGAGTGAAATTTGACGAAAAAATTGCCGCTGTTATTAAGTTATATGATGGTAAGGAAACTAAATATGGAAAAGTTAATGGAAAACTAACAGTTTCTGAAAATATTGCTGATATCGGTGGAGTTTCATGTGCCTTTGAAGCTGCTAAACTTGAAAATGACTTTAATCCAAAAAACTTCTTCGAAAACTGAGCTAGAGTTTGAAGAATGATTATCACAGAAGGAAGCGCAAAAAGAAGATTGGAATCTGATGTTCACTCACCTTCAGAAATACGTGGAAATGTTGTTTTATTAAACAATCCAGATTTTACAAAAACTTATAACTTAAATGAAAATGATCAAATGTTTTTACCTGAAGAAGAACAAATCAAAATTTGATAATTAACTAAATTGAAAAATATAAACCTCAATATAACGAACACATTTTTAGTGATAGTTATATTGAGGTTTTTGATTAAATATTGAAATTTAAAAAAATAAATAGACGACCGCTGTCAAACTAGAACAAGAAAAGTAGACAGTTTTTTATTTTATGCCTACTTTTCTTGTTTTGATTTAATTAAGGTTATAGGATCTCACTTTACAAATCAGTGAAATTCGATTTTAGTTAATCTTTAAATTCATAAGTAATTGATTAATAAATTCAACAGTATCATTTATTTGACTAAGTATTTTTGAATTTATTAATACATCATATTTGTCATTATTTTGTTTTGAATTATCATATTTATGAAGTATATTTAAATAATTTCTTAAATGTTTTTTAAACTTAGAATCATCAGTTTCAGATCAACTTAAAATTTCATTTTTAATTTCTTTCAATTTATTGACTATATAGTCTATTTTGTTCAAATAAGCAGATAACAATTCATCCTTATTTATATATTTTGCAATTTTATCTAATTCAGATGCATCAAACGAATAAGAAATATTATAGTTATCTCCTAGAATAGAATAATCTGCATTTCTAATTTTTGTTTTAAAACCTTCCAAACCTGATTCCTTTAAATATTCAGATTCATGTCCAAATAAAGTAATTAACTCATAAACTTTTGTTCAAGTGTCATTTTTTCGATATTCCACTTTATTAAAAATTGACTTAAATTTTTCTAAATATTTTGCATATTCTATAGGAATCTTATTTTCATCTATCTTATCCAAATTCTCAAGACCTAGTCACTGGTTAATAGTAAGGCCATCGAATATTATTTGTGATGTTTCATTACTGTACAAATTACCTTTAGGATTTAAATAAACCCTATTATTGTATTTATTTATTATGTAGAAATTATTATCTTTATTTCTAGATGAAAATTCATATCACTCATCCACTCCTTTTAATGGGTCAAATCAAACTAGGATATCTTCAGTAGGTTTGAATCATTTTTTTGCATCATTATGATTATTCGAATTTTGATAAGTGTTTAAAATTTCAATATCATCTTTTATAATAGCATCATAAAATAGTGAGTGATTATTCTTATTATTACCGTTTATTTCGTTTTGAGACATTAATCAATATTTATCTTCGGGAAAACTAGTATTTTTGTCTCTAGATGATGTTAAAGAGTTTATTACTCATATTGGAGAATCATTTTGTTTAGTATTTTTATTTTTAAAATAATATGCAGAATTAATATAGAAGTAATATCTTTCTACTTCATAATTCTTAGAACTACTATATGCATAATTAACATATCTTGGATGAATAATATTATTATAAACATAATCTCAATAAGAACTATCATGATTATTAAATTTAGAAAACATTCCATTTAAAATTTCATCAAGTTCATGATTATGATTATTCACTACAGGAATTTGAATTAGAAAATCGGAATTCTCAATCCTGTCCTGTATGTGCTTGTCAAAGTCTGAGATTTTCACTGGAGGAACTTCGTCATAATATGAAGTAATTTTAGGGATGAAAATCCTATCGTCATTATATTTATTAGCGACTGCATATTTTTCAAAATTATAATTTAACTCTCACAGATTAATAAATTTATCTGCTAATTCAATGAAATTAAGAATAGGATCACTACTTTTGTCAAAATCAAATACAGCGTTTAAGTTTTTATGATTAAAGGTACTCATTAAAAGGTGAGTAAATCAAAATTGATCAAACTTATTTTGTATTGTAGACTTATTGAATTTTGCAACGTCATTGTGGAAACTAATATCATACTCTTTTGAAAATTTTTTAAATTCATTTCAATTTATTTTAAATTTTGAGTTAATTGGTTTAATGTCATTCATTAAACTGCTCAATTTTTTATTTGTATCGCTAGAAACACTTGCTAAATGGTTTGTTTTATGAATTGATAAAATGTTAGGTTTAGCATTTTTTAAATAATTTAATAAAATATCCAATTTTCTATGCTCAAAAGATTCAAAAGTAGACATTTTGTTAGGCTCATCAGGTAACTCATCATAATAACTTTTAATTTCCTTTATTGTTGTGCTAATTTTGTATTGAATTTTATTTCTGTTTAAAATAAAATTATTTAAAGCCGAATCGTAATCTATTTCTATATCTTTCAAAAATGTAGATTTCAAGTTTGCTGATAAAAAATCGATTTCATTCTTCACTTTATCTTTTATGTGCACAGCATAATCATCACTCACTAGATTAAATGATTTTAATTTAAAAGCAGGTTCAACATCCACTTTTTCTCATATGTTATAATTCTCTCTCAAATACACTTCTTCATTACAACTGTTAATAAAGAAAGGAGGTGTTAAAATTGTTGCAGTTAATATAGATATAGATAGAAGACTTTTATATTTTTTCATTTTCATTTTTAATCAGCAGAAATTGTCACTGTTAATAAACTACCTGCCAATACCCTCTTAATTAATTCATATTTTTCTTCAGTGAAAAACTTGCTTTTTGTTTTTGTTATCAGTCTAATATCTAATTTTTCTGCATATTCAAAATCTATTTTATCAATTTTAACACACTCAACATTTGTATCAGTTCCTGTACTGAAATTTCAATAACCTTTTTTCTTAACATTATTTGAGTTAATGACGTCATTATGTCAACCACTTCGTTCAGTATATGGTCATACTTCTAAATCGAAAATATCTACTAACTCTTTCTTAATTTCATATAAGGTGATATCTGAATTAGCTAATGCTGAATATTTTTCTTTGAATTTATTTAATCTATATTCTGAATTCGTAAAATCTCAAGACAGAGCTACTCTTAAACTATTTTTATTTTTCACAAATTCAGAAATATCTAATTTTACAATTCTTGATATTTCATCAAAACCTTTTCTGAATACTTCACGATAACTGTTGTTTTCAATTTTATTTCTTGGCAAACCGAAAAAGTGGATTGTGCAACCATTAAGATCTGCAGGGATTTTTACTATTTCCGGTTCATCTTCTTTGTTAGTTATATCAGGAATTTTTACTCATATTTCATTTTCTAAAACATCTTTTAATGTTTTATATTTAATTGAACCAAAACCAGACATTGTATATGAATTATTAGAATGGACAGCCTCAAATTCTAAAGCATTAAAAGTTTCCAAAAATTCCGGATCATCTGATGGGTCATAATCTCTAGCACCTAAATCCCAAATATATCTTGAAGAAGATGCTAACGCTGCTTTTCAATCTCTAGGTGCTTTATTGTGTGCGATTTTAGAGCTTTCTGCTTCTAACAATGCAATTGTTCCTGTAGTCATAGGAGTAGCAAAACTTGTGCCAGTTTGATCTTTATAAAGTAGTTTAAATAAATTTTCTGATCTTCTATTTTCTGTCTCAATAGGTAAATTATTTAACTCACCATAATTAATTATTAATGGGAAATCACCTTTATCATAAGAACCTTGTTGACTAAATCTTGAGACATATCCTGAAGGATTCATAGAACCAACATATATAACGTTTTTTCCACTATTAGTATTAGCCGACATACTATCGATATATTTTAAATCTAATTTTTTTCTCAATTTTGAATTAGTTTCCATATGATAAGTTAAACGATCGCAAATTCTTAATAAAGATAGCCACTCCTCATCATTACCTGCTGCTATAAAAAATTTCATATTATATTTGAATGCATATGAATCAATCATGCTCATAATAGGTGCATACGAATATTTATGGTCCAATAATTTTTCTAATTTTTCTATTTTCTGATTTCTTTCATCCCAATTGCAAAAATTACTATATCCCATTTTTAAGACTTCTTGAATATTTTCTTTAGTGTTTAAACGCTCGTTAGTATATAAGTATCATAAAATTATGTGTTTTATTTCTAAAAACATTTCCAGATCTTCTTGTTCTAACTTGTCATTTCAAACACCTTTCCTTATCAGATACATGTATAATTCATCAAAATTTTTAATATTGTATTCAGCTTTAATTTTTTCAAATCTAGAACTTAGTTTGTTTAAATGATTTCAAACATTTTTTGCAACTCCCTCTTCGAAGATTGTGGATCCTCCAAAACTCATATTTATTAATTTAACATTGTTAGACAACATTTTTCTTAGAATGGAATCTAGAGTTCTTATTCTGAAATAATCAGGAGTACGACCAAGTGACTGATTTATTATTTTCGTATCATCTGTTTTATGATCATAATATGTCAAAAATGTTTTTTCTCCTAAAGAGAAAGGATTAAACATATTAAGTGAAGCTGAATGAATTTCTGCATTTTTTAATATACCTAAATGACCACTCATTATACTTGCTACAGTTGTTGCATGAGATGAAAAAAGATTTTCAAGCGATTCTCTTTGTATCACTTCACCTAAAGTACCTGAATTATTATTCAAATTTACTTTATTATTTACTCAAAAAATTTCTTTATTGAGCTTTCATAACATATTTCTTGTTAGTTTTGAATTTTCCATTTTCTTGAATGACTCACTTGATATAACGTCTATTGAATCTTTGACAAAATATTCCATATCTTTCTTATCTGAAATTTCTTCCTTGCTATATTTAGGAAGATATAATTTTAAATTATCTGATGTTTCATCGTTTTGTAGAAATAATCAAGGATTAACAAGTCCTAATTCAATAATTCCAATTTTTGTCTTTTCATCATTGTTTTCATTAACTTTGTTTATCGAATCTGAAATACCCAATTTTTGGAAATATTGGAGATAAGGACTTTCATTTTCTTCTGATTTCATTAATTTATTAAATTCCTCGATATTTTCAAGTTCAATATAATGATCATATAAATCTCGAACCATTTCTTCGAATTCTTCGGAACTCGGTTTTGCACTTACACTTAATGAAGAGCAAATAATGACTGGTGAAATTAATGAAGGTAAAAGCAATTTTTGAAATATTTTTTTAATTTTGTTCATTTTATTCTCCTGAAAATAAGTTTTATACCTCTAATAACTTTATTCTACTACTTAATGAAATAAAAAATGAAAAACATTACTAAAAAATTGTTTTTTTCACATTTTGTGGAAAATATGATTTAAAACTTCAAAACATGTGGATAAGTTACTTAAGGTTAATAATCTTTTCAATTTCTTTAGTTAATTCAGTAATAGTTCATTTTTTGGAAAAATTACTATATTAATGAGGTAATTATGGTAAAAATCGGAGTCTATTTAATGACTTTTATGAAATTGATCTTTAGTTTTAGTTTTTTCGCTATTTCATGTAAAACAAATAACTATCAATTAACTAAAGAAATCAATGAAAAAAATCAGAATACAAATTCTTATAAAATAACAAATAATCTATTGAATCAGAAATATTTAAATAATTTTGTTCCATTATTAATTAATAATAAAATTTCGCTAGGTTCGACAAAAGTGAATTGAGAAAACATCAAACTTGATAAAAACAATCAAATCAATCTTAATATTTTTAACTCTCAGTATCAAGATATGATTGATAATGTATTTAAAGTTTCGTTTCATAACTATAACCCTTATAACAATGTAAACTCACAATCAAAATATATGATTCACTCAGGCACTATCAGTTTATTTGATTATCATCTTGATGATAATGGTGAAGTTGAAAAATTGTATTTCGCCACAAATGCTCATGTTCTAAATAATTTTAGAAAGAATTGTTCTGATGACTCAATATTTTCAAATATTGTCAATGATAATCAATTATTAAATGACGAAAGTAGTTTTATAACTTCACAAGTTCAAGTTTCGAAAGTGAAATTTTATCCGAATAAAAATCAAGAAGTTAAAGAAATTTTTAACTTTAATCCCAGTGATTTTAGAATTGTATATTTAGCATTAGATTTTCTAAAGTCTAGTCCTAAAGATTACATCCACAATATGGATAATATCGAAGAAATGATCGACTTTGGTATATTGGAACTTGATTTAAAAAATCTTCATAATAAAAGTAATTTGATTTTTGAATACTATAAAAACGAAAATTTAGTCAGATGTAAAAAGATCTCATTCAATGAATGATTAGAGAAATTTATTAATATTGAAAAAATTAACGCAATCTCTTCTGATAATGATTTGAAAAATCAAGAATTTTATTCAATTGGTTACCATGATAAGAAAAATGAGCTTACTTTTAATAATTCAAATAAATTAAATCATTCAGAGCAATTTCATTTTTTTGAAAACTATCCTGGTTTTGTCGATATTTTGCTGAACTTTAGATACATAAAGCATCTAAATAATTTTAAGTATCTAAATAAATCAATTTTCAAAGTAAATAAATTTGTTAATTATGGTTTAGGATTCGTAATAAATGATTATCAACCATATTATGGTTCATCAGGATCTCCGGTTGTTAATCAAAATAATCAATTACTTGGTTTAATGTTTGCTACATATGATGTTGATTTTAAAAATAAAGCATCAATATCTTGTTTATTAAGATCGCCTGAATTAGATTATTTACATAACTTCGGGTCATACAACATAGAACCATATGATTTAATTTATGGAGGATATCAAAATCAAAAATCATCATATAAAGATGCAATTAGAAATTTATATGGAGATAACTATAAAACTTGATTAATAAAATAACCAGGTATTAACCTGGTTAAATAAATTATTTGTCAATATTTGTTTTTAAAACTGATAAGAAAGCTTCTTGTGGCACTTCGATAGAACCTAGTTTTTTCATACGTTTCTTACCTTCTTTTTGCTTCTTGAGTAATTTTTGTCTTCTTGTTACATCCCCACCATAAAGTTTTGCAGTAACATCTTTTCTATAAGCTTTAATTGTTTCTCTTGCAATAATTTTTCCACCAATTGTGGCTTGCACAGGTACTTCGAAGTTTTGTCTAGGTATTGCATCCTTGAGTTTTACACATAACTCTCTTGCTGCTTCATATGCTTTTTCTCTATGTGTAATTATTGAGAATGCATCAACTTTATCACCATTTAATAAGATGTCAACTTTAACTAAATCTGAAGGTCTATATCCAATTCACTCATATTCAAATGATGCATAACCTTTTGTGGTAGATTTTAATCTATCAAAGAAATCAAAAACAGTTTCAGCTAATGGTAATTCATAAATTATTCTAGTTCTTCTAGAGTCAACTGTCTCTAAAGTTTTATAAATACCTCTTTTATTTTGACAAAGTTCCATAACATTACCAATATATTCATTTGGTACAAAAATACTTGCCTCAACATAAGGTTCTTCAATTTGTTCTATAAATGTTCTATCAGGGAATAATGTAGGGTTAGAAATGTATTCAATTTCTCCTTTTGTAGTAGTTACCTTGTACTCAACACTTGGGCTTGTCGCAATAATTCCAACTTTATATTCTCTATCAAGTCTTTCTTGAAGAATTTCCATATGCAACATTCCTAAGAAACCAACTCTAAATCCAAACCCTAATGCTTTTGATGTTTCTTGTTCTCATGTGATTGAAGAGTCTGATAATGAAATTTTTTCTAAACTTTCTTTAAGATCCATGTAATCTTTTGTGTCAATTGGGTAAAAACCAGTAAATACAACAGGTTTCATTTTTTTGTAACCTGGAAGAGCTTGTTTTGTTGGATTAGAAATTAAAGTGATTGTATCCCCAACGTTAACTTCTTTTGCATCTCTAATTGCTGCTGAAACTCATCCAACTTCTCCTGCGACTAATTCGTCTTTTTTGGTTTCATTTGGATTTTTAATACCTAAGTCAATAACGTGATACTCATTTCCTGCATCGTGTCTTGACATAAATTTAAACTTATCTCCTGTTTTAAGCTTACCTTCGAATACTCTGATAAACATAACAACTCCACGATATGGATCAAAGTAACTATCAAAAATCAATGCTTTTAAAGGTTTATTATCATCTGCATTTTTAGGTGCTGGGATATATTCAACAATCGCGTCAAGCAATTGATGAACACCTTGTCCTGTTTTTGCAGACACCAAAATAGCATTATCAGTTGGTATACCGATAACTTCTTCTATTTCTTTTTTGACACCTTCAACATCAGCACTTGGTAGATCGATTTTATTTATAACAGGTAAGATTTCTAAATTATTTTCAATCGCTAAATAAACATTAGCTAAAGTTTGAGCCTCAATACCTTGTGTTGCATCCACAAGCAATAAAGCTCCCTCAGAAGCTGCAAGGGATCTAGAAACTTCATAATTAAAATCAACGTGTCCTGGTGTATCAATTAAATGAAAAATATAGTCTTTATACTTGATTTGAACTGCATTTAGTTTAATTGTAATACCACGTTCCTTTTCAAGATCCATTGAATCTAAAAATTGAGCAGTTAACTCTCTTGTGTCTACTGTATTTGTGTATTCTAAAATACGGTCAGCTAAAGTACTCTTACCGTGATCTATGTGAGCTATTATTGAGAAATTACGAATTTTACTTTTTTCCATAGTTCTTTAAATTATAGATGAAAATTTTTTTCATTTTTTGAATTTTTATCTTATAATAATACCAGTGCTTTATCCTTGAACTTGATTCGGATAAAGAATGTGATGTCCATGAAACATCCTTCTTGTGTTAAATTATTAAACACCTGTCACTAAATAATTTTATGTAAAACACATAATCATTATTATGCATTACATAACTTCGCCACAGCTTTCTAGCTGTGGTTTTTATTTCAGAATTCACTGAATAAAGGGTGTAACTAGAGAAAAAATCCTTAATTTTTCACAAAATGTGAAAAAAATAAGAAAAAATTACATATTTATTACATAATATTTGAAAAATGTGCTTAAATTTAAGTAGATAAATTAATTTTCAGGAGATGATTATTATGAAAAAATTAAAAACTTTACTTATGAGTATTGCTGGATTATCAGCTATTGTGGCACCAGCCGTGGCAGTATCATGTAAAGATACTAAAAACCCAGAACAACCTGCTAACCCAAACACAGGTTCACCTGTGCAAGCTGACCCAGAAATTGCTGAATTAGATAGAATTGGTGAAAGATTAGTGGCTAAAGGAGCTGAATTATTCACATTCTTACCAGAAAAAAGACAAGATGTTATTGACAAATTAACAAAAGGTGAAGTAAGAAAAAGACAATTATTCTTCTCTAACTATGATGGTCAATTAGCAACAGGTGTTGGTAGAGATTACAATGTTACACAACCTTCAACAGAAATTAAGGCTATTAATACTGAAAAAGGAATTCAACACATTAAAAGTGGATACATGATTGCTAATGATGTAAAACCTCAATACGAAAACAAACAAGGTATTCAAGGGGCAAGTGGATGACTTAACACAGTTTACAATGAATCACAAGGAACAGTTACAATTAAATTCAAAGTTGCTAAATATGTTAATGATGCAACACCAGTTAAGAGTTCATCAAAAACATTCGAAGTTACATTAAATCTTCCAGCTGCTACTACAAATTAAACAAATACACCAGCTTAATAATTTTTACATAGATTTTATACAACACTAAATTAATTAGATTAGTGTTGTTTTTTATGCTTTTGCAAAAAGAAAAACACTCATTCCTGTTCTTAATAGAACTAAAAATAAGTGTTTTCTTAATTGTGATAAAAAAGGAAAATCTATTGACCAAGTAATTTTTCTTCAGCACTAATAATTGATAATGCTTCTTGCAATATTTGTTTTTCATCTTTATCATTTGTGTCTATGACATAGTACTTAAAGTTATATTTTGAAGCTATCTCTTTAAAGATTTTTAAATAGTTAGAATGTAAATTTTTAAAATATTCGTAATTAGAATCAAAATTCTTCACTTCTGATTCTCTATTTCTTGCAAACAATCTTTTCTTAAATGTTTCAAAATCTACATCCAAGAAAATTGCAAAATGTGGCATTTCATCTTCAGTTACTAACTTTTCAAACATAGCATCATAAGCCTCTAAATATTTTTCACTTTTTGCTGATAATATCAACTTAGCAAAAATATAATGTTCTAATGCGAATCTATCAACAAAAATGTGATCTTTTTTAATATTTGAATTTGATTGATTGTATTCATCTAATAATTTTGCAAACTTATCTGAATGATTTTCAGCTATATAAGATTGAAAACTAATTGTTAAATTTGGTTTATTTTCATACAATCAATTTAAGAAAGTGTTGAAAACATCATCGGATTCTTCAAACTCTCTTAATATTTTTGAAGTAGGAAACTCTTTTTGTAAGTTTTTAACTAACGAACTTTTTCCTGCAGCAATCATTCCACTTATACCTATAACCATAAATGCCTCACTTTAATAAATTTGGATAAAAAATCAACTCGATTAATTTAATGAGTTGAATTTACTTAAAATTATTATTACTATTTAACTAAATCTACATCATATAATGTATTAACTGATTTACACATTTTATTAAGGGTTTTAAACTCTTGTTTAAACTCTTCTAACTGCATAAACTTTTCATAATCTAATCTTGTAGATCATCTTTCTAAAACAATTACTACTCCCTCAGGATCGACAGAATATTCGAATGATAAGTTTTCTTCTTTCATTCTTGTTTTTTTAGTTAATATAAATAAATAATCAATAAATCCTTTTAATTTTTCTGGATTTATTACATATCTTGATGCTTTGGCAAAAATCAAAATCGCCTCCTTAATAAGATCAAGTTATTTTTTTAAACGAGCAAAGAGCATATACTCATTCCCTTGATTAATATTATCAAATTTTTGATAATCTTCTATTAAATCAATAGAAAAACTATCAAAACCTAATGCTGTTGCTACTTCTTTTGTTTTATCTTTTAATACAACTGATAAATAAGTTGATACTGCATAAATACCATTTAGAAGTCTTACTAAAATTTGCTCTAGTCTTGGTAAATCTTCTTTTAATTTTCACGGTTCTGTTAAATCAACATATTTATTCAAGTCGCTTGATAAATTAATAGCAGCTTTTAATGCTTTGTCAATTTCTAAATTGTCAAAGTGTTTTTTATACTCAGAAATAGAATTTCTAATTTTTAAGTCTATGTCCAAGTCATTTTGATCTTTTGATGACTTGTATTTTAAAGGACCTGAAAAACTATTTGATTTCATTTTTAAAGTTCTTGAAACTAAGTTTCCATAATTATTAATTAATTCAGAGTTAATCACATCAATAAATCTATCTTCATCTCAAACACCATCTTCTCCTAATGTGATTTGTGATGTTAAATAGTATTTAATCATTTCTTTATCGTATTTAGCTAATAAATCATATGGATCAACTACATTATTTTTTGATTTTGACATTTTTCCTGTCGGTGTAACTAATCAACCGTGCGCTTGAATTCTTGTAGGTTGTTTTAAGTTAAGCGCTTTAAGGAAAATAGGTCAATAAATCATATGGAATCTTGCGATTTCTTTGCCAATTAAGTGAATAACTTCTGAGTCTTTGCTTGCTCAAAATTTCATAAACTCATCTGGTTGTTGTTTGTTTTTTACATCATACCCTAAAGCAGTTATATAGTTGCATAATGCATCTAATCAAACATAAAGTGTATGTGTTTGGTCTTCATCAATTTTGATACCTCAGTCAATATTAGTTCTTGTAACTGATAAATCTTCTAGTCCTTTAAGTAAGAAATTATTTTTCATCTCATTGATGATTTTGTTAGGTGCTAAAAATTCTGGATTACCATCGATATACTCAACTAATCATTTCACAAACTCGTTCATTTTGAAGAAATATGAATCTTCTGAAACTAAAATTAGCTTGTGACCACTTGTCGGATGATAATATCCATCTTCTTTTTTAACTGCTTGTGTTTCTGTTAAAAACTCTTCATCTGAAACTGAGTACAACCCATTGTATTGTCCTTTATAAATAAAACCTTTTTCTAAGAAATAAGAGAAAATGTGTTTTACTGAATCTTTATGGAATTGTGATGATGTCCTTGAAAAGAAATCATATTCTATTCCAAAATCAACTCACATTTGTTTATATTTAGCAACTAAATTGTCAACAAATTCTTGTGGATTTACATTTTGCTCAGCAGCTTTTTGTTGAATTTTTAAACCGTGTTCATCACTACCTGTAAGCATTTTAACTTCATAACCAAGTAGTTTTTTATAATTAGCTAAAACTCAAGCAACTGTAGTTGTATATAAGTGTCCGATGTGTAAATTTCCACTTGCGTAATAAATAGGTGTTGTTATATAACTTGTTTTTTTATTCATCTTCTCCTCCACTTTTTTAGGTCTATAAAGTTTTTTAATTTCAGGTAAATAATCATGATTATTTTTATCGATATTATCATGAAGATATAAGTTAGGTAAGAAATGAACACCTCAACCTGTCTGGTATCTTGCTTCAAGTAAAATAAATTTAGGTTTATCGTCTATTCTAGGATAAATAAGTTGAACTCTTTTTGGCTCAAATTTATATTTTCTTAATAATTCAAAAGCATCAACCATTCTTTCAACAGGTAATACTAGTGATAAAAATCCTTTTTGTTCTATTATTTTAGAACAACCTAAAATTAATTGTTCTAAATTTAAATGAATTTCGTGCGTTGCAATTAGTTTTTCTTGTGAAATGTTATTTTTAACTTTTGTTTTATCATAAGGATAAAAAGGTGGATTGCAGAAAATAAATTGATATTTCTTTTGTGCAATCTTTGTGTGCTGTTTGTAAAAATCATTAAAGTCTTGGTTAATAATATGAATTTGATTTTCCATATTATTAAGCTTCACATTTTCTTTCGCTAACTCTGCTGCTTTTTTTTGAATTTCAATTGCATCAATTTTTAATTTGTCATATCTAGAAGCAACAAAAATTGATAAAGCACCATTATTAGCGCCGATTTCAAGTGCTCTAGTGCTTTTTTTATTTAAATAAATAAAATTACCAAGCATAATGGTGTCAACTGAATAATTAAACATATCTTTATCTTGTTTAATTACTAATCCAGCATCAAAACCTAATGAATTTTCCTCTAAATTTCTATTTTTATTTTTCATTTTTATCCTTTAATAAATATTTTTAATTATATTAAATAAGTTATATAAAAGATAACTTTTCATTATAAAAGCGCATAGCTCTTTATTAGCTTTGCGCTATTGTTTTATTTTTGAAAATTTTTTCTTGATTTTGAAAAATTTTGCTTATTTTTAGAAGCTCTTTCAGCTTCTTCTTTTTGCTTTTTAGCTAATCAAGCTTCGTATAAATCAGCTAATGCACAAGTAATTTTACCTTCAACTAAATCAACTTCTGTAACAACTACATCTACAAAATCACCAATTGTAAATTTTCTATCTTTAGAAACCAATTTAGTTAAGTTTTCATTAGCTTCATATTCTCCATCAATCAATGTTGACTTATGAACTAGCCCACTAGCTTTAAAATCGAATTCAACAAAGAAACCAAAGTTAAGCACACTTAAAATTTGAGCTCTAAATGGTGAACCGATTTTATTTTTTAAGAATTCAGCAAACTTAAGATCATTAACATTTCTTTCAATTTGAACTGCTTTTTGTTCTGATTTAGTATTTAAATCACCAAATACAGGTAAGTTTAATCTAAACTCTTCAAGTTTTTCAGTTTGTTTATTAATAATAAAATCTCTAATTATTCTATGAATGATTAAATCTGGGTATCTTCTAATCGGACTTGTAAAATGGCAATAATATTCACTTGCTAATCCAAAGTGCCCAATGTTTACATCTGAATAAATTGCTTTTTGCATTGAACGCAAGAACATTAATTTAATAAAATCATCATCTCTTTCAGCTTTAACTTTATTAACAAAATCAGCAAATATTTTAGGAGTAATTGAGTTCGCTTTAAGTTTTGATGCGTCTATTGAAACTGCTGCTAAAGAGTTTTGTAGTAATTGAATTTTATCTTCATCCGGCGCTTCGTGAACACGATATAAGACAGGTAACTTAGCATCAAAAAGATATTTAGCAACTGTTTCATTTGCTCTAACCATAAAGTCTTCAATTAAAACTTCGCTAAATCCACGTTTATTGATCACTATTTGTTCAACTCTACCATATTGATCAAGTTTAATTTTAGGTTCATCAATATCAAAATCAACATATCCTTCTTTGATCTTGTAATCGTGAATAATTAAACTTAATTCTTTAGCTACATTAAGCATTTGTTTTAATTTAGCTACATTTTCTTGGTTTGAATGATCTTCATTAATTTCGCCTGTATTGTAGTATTTGTCAACTTGTTTGTATGTTAATCTAAATTTACTTTCAATAATACCTTGTGAAATATCTGCTCTAACTGTATTTCCATTTTTATCAATTTCCATTTCGCAAGCTAAAACAAATCTTTTTACATTTGGATTAAGCGAACAAATTCCATTTGATAATTCAACAGGTAACATAGGAATAACTCTGTCAACTAAATAAATACTCGTCCCTCTGCTTAAGGCTTCTTGGTTAATGAATGAACCTTCTTTGACATAGTGAGAAACATCAGCTATATAAACTCCAAGGAAATAATTTCCATTATCTAACTTTTTAACTGTGATTGCATCATCGAAATCTTTTGTATCATCACCGTCGATTGTTACAATCATTTCGTTTGTAAAATCACGTCTATTTGTTTGGTCTTCATTATCAATTGTTTCAGGAATTAATTTAATTTCATCTTCAGTATTTTCAGGGAAAGCTGATGGAACTTTAATTTGTTCTAAGTATGATTTAACAAAAACCATTGGGTCAGCTTCGTTTGTAATAACTCTTTCAACACTTATTGTTATGAATTTATCTTCGTAAGCTAAAACTTTAGCTAAAACTAAGTCATTTAATTTGTTTGGAACACTTGAAGGAATTAATTTAAATTTAACACTTTTAAATCTAGCATCAATAGGCGCAAATGATTTAACACCATTTTTTTCTTTTATAAATCCAACAAAACTTTCATTGTTTCTTTGAATAATCTGTGTAACTACACCATCTTTTAATTCTTCATCACCTTTTTGAAGTTTATAAACATTAACCTTAACTTCATCACCACTAATAGCTCCATTAAAATTAAAAGTTTTTACATAAACACTTTTTTTAGTTCCTTCTTCTTCGTTGATGTCATAATCAACAAATCCAAAGTTACCTTTTGTAGCAACTTTTAAAATTCCTGCAACTGTTTCTTCCAGTTCTGGTGAATAATATTCATCATTATTATTTCTAAAAACTAAATATTCAGATTGCAAATCTGAAATAGCTTTAGTCAAGTCTTTGTTATTTCTCAATGAAACTTTAAAATGTTTTGCAATGTCTAAAAATGACCTTGACTTATATTTTCTAATGTAATTTAATATTTCTTGTTTTTGCATACTTTTATTTTTTCAGTACTATTCTTAAAACAACTGAAGCAATAATTAAAATTGCTCCTAAAACTATCATTGAGTATTTTAAGAATTTCTTAACTCCTCTTTCTTTTGAATTTTTAAATAACTCCAAGTCTCCTGAACCAACTAATGCTCCTGAAAAACCATTTGAATCAGGTGACATTAATAATGAAACGAAGACAATTAGAATTCCAACCATTACCAATATAACTGTTAAAAATGTTGACATTATTACTCCTAATATTTACTTATTTAATATAAGTTAGATTAATATTTTAAATAATACCACAATATCTGTTTTTTGTGCTTTACTGATATAACTATATGCTAGATAAAAATGATTTTTTAATAATAAAAATAATAAAGTTTAATAAAATTAAAATAATTATGAAAAAACTAGTTAAAAAATTCTTATTAACAATGCCAGTTGGAATATCTGCTGCATTACCAATTGTTGCGCTTTCTTGCAACAATCAACAAAAAGAGGATCAAAATTTAAAATCATTTAAAGGTGACTACTTAAAAACAGCGAATGTTTTATTTAACAATATTGTCAATACAGCACAAAAATGATTAAATATCATTGAAAATGATTCTGCAGCTAATGAAAGATTAAATAATTTCTTTAGTCAAAATGAAAATGCTAAAGACACGGTTATTTATGTTTTAAAATCAGATCCAGAATCATTTAAAAACAACATTATCGACTCAAACTTAAAACAAATTGAACAAATCATTAATGGCGAAATCCAAAATACTTATAAATACTTTAATGAAGTTTCAAGAATCACATGAGCTATAACTCCACAGTTTCTTAACGGTATTCTTTCTACATTTATTAGATTTATGCCTGAAAGTGAAGAAATTCAACAATCAATGAAATCTGACTTTACTAAGTTAGTTGGATACTTATTTTATTCAAATAGTAAAGCTGAAATCATTAAAAACTACATTCTAATGAACGAGAGTGAAAATAGAGCTAATAAAATTAAATCATTGACAAATGATGCTGCACTTAAAAATTCAGTTGATCAATATTTATTATCAAATCAAAATGTTATTGCTGAGTATAAAAAATTAAATGATGCGCAAAGCTATGCATATGATTCAATCACTTCATTATCTGAAGAAAAAATCAAAGAAATGTCTGATGAATATTTAAAATTCCAAAAACAATTTATGAGTTTTAGAGAGCAATTTAATGTTCCGTATCTTGAATTAACACAACCAGAAAGTTCGCTAAATAAACAATTTCACTCATTAATTGTTCCTAACTTTGCAAAAATGCCAAATATGAACGAAATTGGTAAACCTATTCTTGATGAAAATGGTAAGGAGACTTACAAAAACCAAGCAACAACATATGATAGTTTATTAGAGAAATACAAAAAAAACGAAGAAATTAAAGCTCTTATTGAAAAAATCAAAGCTAAAAACTTAAAAGAAAAAGTAACAATTGAAAATCCAAGTGTATTAAATGATCTTACAAATGGAAAAATGTTACCTTTATCAATTTCATTCACAACTAACTGAAATCAATCTTTCAAATTTGGTTCTGTAATTTACTCAAAAAACAAGCAAACAAATTCATTTGATAAATTAAATCTTGAAGAAAAAATTACACAAGGTTCAAAATTAGTTTCATCAATGATTAATGACTGAAATGCAGATCATATTTTAAAATTATCACTACCTATTGAAATTATTAATTATTGAGGAGTTTTCAACCCTAATGAAGCTAACACAAAGATAAATAAACAATCAAGCGATGAAAATATTAGTGAATTAACAAAACTAACTGACTATATTTCATTGGGATTTAACTCAGTTCAACCAATTGAATATAAGATTAAAGAAGAAACTAAAGACAACAACAAATACAATTTATTGCAAATTGGAGTTGTTAGAAATTCATTATTAGGTGGAAGACATTACAAAGATTTATGAGACACATTCTTCTTAACTCCATCATATGAATACTTAATTGATAAAAATGCTGTTAGACTTTCTGAGCAAGGAATTAATCTTAATGCTTCATTTGACTTATATATAACATTGAGTGATGAAATTTATGAAAACCAAATCAAACCATTAATTATTGAACAAATGTCTGATGAAGAACTTGCGAAAGTATCTGAATTAAAAGCTAAAATTTCAGCACTTGAAGATAGAGAAATCACAATAACAGATGATGATAAGGAAATGATTTCAAAATTCGGTTATATGTATAGATTTAAAGATGTAACTGATGAAACATATCCGACTCAAGCTATTCCTGTTGATCAAATTCCATCTACACTACCTCAAAAATACTTAATTGATGCAATTGATAATTACATTAATGTGTCAACAAAAGGTTCAGAATACATTTCTTCTTTAGAAAGTGAAATCACAAATTACACATCTAGAATTGATACATACAAAAAAGAAGTAATTGCACCTGCTGAAGAAAAACTTGCTGCGTCACAAGATGAAGAAGAAAAGCAAAAATTAAGAGAACAAATCGAGCTTTTCAAAGCTGAAGTAGATAAATTAGAAGAACAAAAGGAAGAAGCAACAGCAAAATTAGATGCTGCTAAAGCAGAAAAAGAAAAATGAAATATTTTTGACACCAATAAAGTTGAATACTTCAAAAACAAATTAACTGAATTAACTGATCCAAAAATTGCTAACCCTAATAAAAATGCTGAGAGTGATCCTGAACAAATTTCAGATCCTGAAAACTCAATAAAATATAATAAAGAAGAGCTTGAAAAAGTTTACACAGCTTATGAAACAAGAAGAGCTCAAGAATTCAATAAATTTGTTATTGGATTCACATTTAAAGTAATTGATTAATTATGAAAACAAATTACATTTATAAAACTCTTTTAGAAAGAAATGCAAATTTTAATCTATTATCAAATGACGAATTTGAAAAATGTGTTCAAATAATTCTTTCCAGCTCACAATTAATTAACACATTTGACTGAATGGAACAAACTAATGGTGAACCAACATTAGTTTCAATGTTTGATAACATTTATCTTGTAGATTTATCAACTCAGTCACCTGATAGAAGATCACTGTGCTATGATAGAACTGCGCTAATTAACAGAAAGAAGTTTGTACCTGAAAATGATGCTTTAAGTCTTGCACATAGTTATTTTAGTGAACTTCTAACTGAGCAAGACTATAGATTTTTAAATACAATCAAACCACTAGATACTAAGACATCTTCGTGAATTCACACACCTAAAGAAATTTGAGATAAAGGTGGCGCGATATTTTGCGACAATAGATATGGTGTAGTATTTGTCTACCATAATAGTGCTGATTCGTATTATTCTTCTAGAGGTTTTAGAGTTAAAGTTAAAATCATTTAACCATGCACATAGATACAAAAAGTAAGATATTTATTTGATATCTTGCTTTTTATTTTTAATTAGTTACTAAAAAAGATAAAGAAAAAGCTACCTACAAGGTAGCTAGTTAATGATTTATTAGAATTTATCTTGTGGTAAGTAAATTGAACCATCAATACTTTTAATATCTGAAATAGAGATAAATGCATCTTTGTCAACTTTACGAACATCTTTAATAATACGTAACACATGTCTGAATAATGCAACTGATGTAATAACATCAATATCTTTTCCTTCGTATCCACCTGTAGCTCTGAAAATTGTCATACCTGTAACAATTTTCTTGTCGCTTGTGATAATCTCTTTAACTTTAGCAGCATTCTTTGTAAAGATTTGAACTCTAACAAGTTTAAATTTAGGGAATAATTTATCTAATACACCGATATAAACAACATTTACTAAGAATGTAGCGATGAAGTTAGGTGAGAAGTAAAGTTCAGCGTGTCATACTTTTGCTTTCAATGCTTCTGCTTGTCTTGTGAATTCAGTTACTTGTGAATCCGTTAATCCCATAATAGATTTATTTTGAACAACTAATGAAGGGTCAACTTTTGATAAAAGAATTGAACCTGGTAATCAAGACCCAACTAAAACAGCGACAATCATAATTGCTATGTTCATATATCCACTAATTGAACCGAATGATTTTTGTTTTGCGTTTGCGTATCATTCTCCGATAACACCTGTAACACCAGCTGTTCCTCCAATGATTTGGATAATAGCAAATACGTAAGCTAATAATACTCCATAAACAATTGCATAAAGCATTAATGCTAACACACTACCTGATGAGTATGAGTCTCATAATAATGGAACTAATCCTGAAAGTGATTGGTAAGCTTCAGGTAAAGCGGCTTTAACAGCTTTGTTTGAGAAGTCCCCAATAATATATGTTGAACCAGCACCTGGGATCATTCCGATTCCGAATGAAACTAATGATGAAACAACTAAGAATAAAATTGTTAAGTTTGTAAATAATTTTCCAACTTTCTTATAACCGAAAATGAAAATAGGAATACTTAAAATAACATAAGCAACTCAGAAGACGAATTGGTCAATTAAGTTAAGCACTGTTCCATCAACTTGTCCGGCTATAGAAACTACTAAAATCTTCGCTCCAGCTTGTCCAAAAGCAGCTAAACCAAAGTTGTAAATACCAACATTTTTAACAAAGAATACACCAATGACACCGAAGATAACTGCTGTAATGTTTGTTATTAAAATAATTTTTCAAAGCGGCATTTGTTGGTAGAAGTAATTTAATTTAAGACCAAAGTTAGACATTCTTGTTCTTTTGTATAAAGTGTTCTCTTTTTTAATGTGCACTTTTTCTAAGTTTTCAACTGTGTCTTGTCATTCAGAAGAATTTTGGTCTTTATGACTATTTGACTTTTTAAAAAGCATTTTGCTCCTTTCTTTAAAATTAAAAAATATGTTACCTATCAACAAGATAACTAAATTACTATTCTTATTCTATCACTTTTGCAAATAAAGCGAAATTTTAAAAATATTAAATAAAAAACCACATATTTTAATATGTGGAGATTGGTCGCTTAAACGAAATGGTAGACCGTACAGGGTTCGAACCTGCGACCCACTGGTTAAGAGCCAGTTGCTCTACCGACTGAGCTAACGATCCACTAATATTATAAAACTTTTAGAGTAATTTGATAGCTTCTAAATTCAATAATCTAATAAATTAAAATTAACTTTTACATTAGTGCTCTAGGTTTAAAAGTTGAATTCGATTTCTCTAAATTAAAAATAAATAAAAAATTCCATACATTAATTTGTGTATGGAATAAATTTATATTAAGCGTTAGCTTTTTCTTCTCTTCATCTAGCTACTTCAGCAGCACAATCATCAATAACTTGTTCAACTAAATCAAGTGAGTCAATAATAGCACCTGAGGCTCTTTCATGTCCTCCACCACCTCATTTAACGGCAACATTTCTAACAATTGGTCCATTTGATCTAAATTCAACTCTAACTTTTCCGTTTTCTTCTTCTGTGAATTGAACTCACATTGGGAATCCATCGATGTTAGCAATTGAATTTACTCTAATTGATTGTTGTGGTGTTTTACTAAATTCATTTGTTGTTTTTAAATCATTTTGAATGTAAGCTACACCATCTCTTGTTTTTAATGTTGTCATTAATCAAGCACTATATTTTAAGTCATCTAATGTAACTTTAGCTAAATTTGAGTGGATAAAGTCTTGTTGTAATCCTGCTTCATATAATTTAGCAGCTAAATTTAATGTTCTAGCTGTAGTGTTATTGAATAAGAATCTTCCTGAGTCAGTGTTGATTCCTAAATATAAGAAGTTAGCAGCTTTTTGTGTGATTTTTCAGTTGTTTACAACCGCGATTTCTGTAATCATTTCATCAGCCGCAATATATGATGAATCAACTCATCTAATGCAATTTTCGCCTAAATCATCATCGTTTGGGTGATGGTCAATTCTAATAACTTGAGCAAATAAGTCTTTGTCTAAAACTTCTCTATATTCAATTCTGTCTTTGAAGTTTGCATCTACAACAACTCCTAAAGCAGTTTTTAAAAATTCATCTGATGGAATTTCATCCATTTTGATATCTAAGAATGAGAATGAACCTTTTGAATCACCTATTGCATAAACTTTTTTATTTGGGAAGTTTGTTTCAAGTAATTCTTTTAATCCAAATTGTGAACCTAAACAGTCTCCATCTGGACGAATATGGTGAAAAATAACGATGTTATCGTATTTTTCTAATTGTTCAGTAACTAATTTTAAATTACCAATGACCATAATTATTTAGCCTCTCACTCAATGATAGCTTGGTTTAAGTCAGCTAAAACGTCTTTAACTTGGTCTCAAGATTGAAGAGTAATTCCGGCAGCGTTATCGTGCCCTCCACCACCATATTTGTTAGCAACTAAGTTAACTAATGGTCCATTTGAACGTAATCTTCCTCTAACTGTCCCATCTTCAAGTTGAATGAATAATGCTCAACAAGAGTTGTCTTCAATATTAGCTAATTCATTTACGTATTGAGCAGCTTCGAATGAATCCATATCATATTTCTTTAATGTTTCTGCATCAATCTCGTAGTAAAGAACTCTTCCTTCTTTTTTGAATCCATTTAAAATGTTTCCAACAAATTTAAGTTGTTTGAATGTTCTTTTTGAAAGTTCTTTTAAGATGAATGATGGGTGGAATCCTGTTTCCATTAAGAATGCTACTAATTTGTGTGTTCTAGCTGATGTGTCAGGGTATAAAAATCTTCCTGAGTCTGTGTTGATTCCTAAGTAAATGTGTGATGCAGCTTTTTGTGTAACTGTTCATCCTGCATCAAATGCGATTTGAGCAATCATTTCAGCAGCTGCAACATAGTGTTCATCGATTCAGTTGTAATCGTAATCGATGTCAGCTGAGTTAGGGTGGTGATCAACTCTTAATTTAGCTGTTGTCTTGTTTTCATATAATAAGTTTGCACATTCAATTCTGTTTCCACTTGAAGCATCAACTACAATTCCTAATGAGTTTGTAAAGTCGATTTTTTCAATGTCATCAAAGTGGTAACCCATAAAGTCAAATAAGTGTAAGTTATCCCCTACTGTGTAAACATTTTTGTTAGGGTAGTTTGTTCTAATTAATTCTGCAAGCCCAGCTTGTGAACCTAAACAGTCTCCATCTGGACGAACGTGGTGAAAAATAACAATATTGTCATATTTTTCAATAGCATCAATTGCTACTTTTGAATTTCCTATAACCATAATAATTTTCCTTTCTTAATAGTGATTTTTTTAATTTAAATTAAATATTTCTAAATTATATAGCATTTAATTTTTATTAACATAACTTTCAAGATACTCTCATAGGTCTTAAAATCTTTATTTTCATTATTCAAATTGTTAGATTAAAAAAATAGATGCAATTTGATGTTGCATCCGAAATCCTAAGATGTTTTTTCACTTAATTCACTAATTAATTTAAGTTTAATAACTGCTGTTTGTGGATTTTTTGATGAAAGTTGTTTTGTAATCATTGATTCAATTATCACTCCGATATATGGATAGTCCACAAAAATCTTATCAACATAAACACCTAAACTATCGTAAATTGATTGGTAACCAATGTCACTAATTCTGAAGTGTTTTGAAGCATACGTGTTAATTGAAATAAACGAATCGTGAGTCGAACAAATAATATTTGAAACATTATTTGTATTTGCAAAAGCAATAATTTCTTTAACTTCATCTTTATTTTTCTTAGCACTGATTGGATATCTCATATAAGTCATACTATATTCTGAACAAGCTTCCTTGAATCCTGAAATTCTTTGGAATTTTTGATAATCAGATAACTTTTGATCTTCTAAGAAAATAATTTTGTTTGAGTTTCTCGATCTTGGGACTCTTCTAATAAATGATTTTGTAAGTTTGTAAAATGCTTCTCTATCATCTGGAACAACTCAAGAAACACCATCAACTTTGTGTCCATAAACTAAGACAGCAACGTCCTTAATGGTTTTAAGGAAATCAAATAATTCTATATTTTCTTCACTAAGAAATACAACGATTGATTTTGGTTTTCATAATAAAAGATATTTTAAAGTTTCAATATATTCATCAGCTGTTGGTACAGTGTAAAATGTAACAACTCTTCTATTATTTTTTGATGCACCAGCAATAATTCCTGAAATAATGTTTTGAATATAACTTTGGCCATAAAGAGGGCAGATAACAAAAATCGAACTTACTTGAACTTTATTAATTCTACTTCTTGGATTAGGAACATAATCATATTCCTTTATAATTTCTTCAATTTTTCTTCTGTTATCTTTAGAAACATAACCATCATTATAGAAACGACTAATTGTAGCAACTGAAACACCTGTAAGTTTTGAAATCTTTTGATATGTTATCGGTTTTCTTGAAACTCTTTTGCCAAGTCTACCAGGCATTTTCACTTCGATTGAGTCATCTAATATTTCTAACGCTTGCTCGTGGTGGTTTTTTAAAATTCCAGGATCTAGTTCTTCCTTAAACTGCCTTTTGCTCTTTTTATATTTATCATTAATCATATAATTTAAATTTGATTTCATATTTAAATTATATGAAATTCTAAAATTAATTATTTTATATAAAAAACAAAAAATTCAAAGACTTTTTTTGTGCTTTTTAAAACTTTTACACCTAGAGCACTACGGTAAAAGTTTGAAAATAGGATTTTTTATTAAGTTTTTTCATTGAAAGAATATTGTTTTATAATTTTATAACTTTAATATTCAGCTACAAAAGGAGTTATTTTACTATGAGTAAAAAAATCAGAACACGTTATGCACCAAGTCCAACAGGATACTTACACATAGGTGGAGCTAGAACAGCTTTATTTTGTTATTTATTTGCTAAACATTTTGATGGTGATTTTGTTTTCAGACTTGAGGACACAGATGTTAAACGTAATGTTCCAGGTGGTGAAGAATCACAATTAAATAACTTGGCTTGATTAGGAATTGTTCCAGATGAATCTCCATTAAATCCAAATCCAAAATTTGGTAAATACAGACAAAGCCAAAAGTTAGATAGATACAATGAAGTTTTAAATGAACTTTTACAAAAAGGTCTCGCATATAAAGCTTACGACTCATCTGAAGAATTAGAAGCTCAAAAATTAGAATCAGATGCTAAAGGTATTCCAAGTTTTAGATACGACAGAAACTGATTAAAAATTTCTGACGAAGAAAAACAAAAAAGAGATGCTAATGGTGAATATTCATACCGTTTAGTGATGCCTAAAAATCACACTTTAACTTGAAATGATATTGTTAGAGGTGAAATTTCATTCAACTCTGATGAAATAGCTGATTGAGTTATTTTTAAATCAGATGGGTATCCAACTTACAACTTTGCAGTAGTAGTTGATGACCACGATATGGAAATTTCACACATCTTACGTGGAGAAGAGCACATCGGAAACACACCTAAGCAACTTGTTTTATATGAATACTTAAATTGAGAAAAACCACAATTTGGACATATGACAATTATTACAAATATGGAAGGTAAAAAACTTTCAAAACGTGATCTTGAAACAAAACAATTTATCGAAGATTACAAAAATGAAGGATATATGCCTGAAGGTATTTTCAACTTCTTATCATTATTAGGATGAACAGCTGCTGATGCATCTGAATTAATGAGCAAAGAAGAAATCATTGCTAAATTTGATCCACAAAGATTATCTAAGTCGCCTTCAAAATTTGATGTTTCAAAAATGGATTGATTCTCAAAACAATACTTAAAAAATACAGACAATCAAAAATTAATTGACTTAATGAATTTAGAAAACTCAAATTTAGATTCAGAATGATTAAATATTTTTGTCGACACATTTAAAGCTAGCTCTGTAACAGTTTCAGAATTAAAAACTCACTTAAATTCATATTTAAACCCTGAATACTCAAAAACTGAATTCAATGAAGCTGAATTAAATACAGTTAAAGAATTTGCAAATAACTTCAAAAAACTTGCAGCTGATGACTTCACAATTGCAAACATTCAAGAAGCAATTAATTTAACCTCTTCAAATTTAAATGTTAAAGGTAAAAACTTATTTATGCCAATTCGTCTTGCTGCTACAGGAATTGCTCACGGACCTGAATTAGCAAAAGCTATTTGATTATTTGGAAAAGAATTAATTTCAGAAAGACTTAAAGAATATGAAAATTAATTTTAAATCAATTATTAAGGTTCCTACAAATGATGAACCTCAGGTTATTGAATTTTTAGCACAACTTGATTTATATAACAAAACTGAAGATGGTGTTATTGAGCTTAAATTCAATGAACCTAAATACAACGAAACAAATAGAATTGACATTTCAGAAAATGAAGTTAATATTTACACAAACTTAACAACTGTGTGTGTAAAGAAAAATGAAGAGGGTAATGCAAGCATTTCAGTAGTTGACCCTTCAACACAGAAAAAATTTGAAATTAATTTAAAAACTGTATGTAAAAACTTCTTCACATCAATTAATGAATTTAACTTTCAATATGACTTATTTACATACGAAAATGATGAAGTTTTAACATCAATTAATATGACATTAGAACTTTATGAATAATACAAAAAATACTTTTATGCCTTATGCACTTGCATAAAAATCACTACATATAATAAATACAATTAAAATAATATGGTATTATTTATATACAAAGTTAATTGTATTTAGAGGTAAGAGAAAGGAGTTGCGAAAGCAGCTCTTTCTATTTACATTTTTATAGGAGTAAAATGTTTGATGAAAAGATTTTAAAAGAGCAATTTTCTAAAGTTTTATCAGCAAAAATGGAACACGATCCTCTTTTAGGAAAAACACTAGAAGTGGTGGTTGATTATAGAAGTTTGGATGAAGTTAACAAACTTGGAAAAGAAATTTCTGCATTTTTAGAGACACAAAAATGATTTACTGATGATATAAATTTAGCAGTATTATCAAAAGGAACAGACCTTAAAATTTCAATGGAAATGTTAGATCAATACATTGATAAATATATTGAAGTCAAAACTCAAAAAAGTTTTGAAGGACAAAATAATTTTGTAATTAAATTAACTGAAGTTCAGCCAGATCACATAGTGGGTAAGTGAAATAAAAAAGGCCAAATTAGAACAATTAAATTAGATATTTCTAATATAAACGAAATTGAAGAATATATTAAGTTTTAACAAAAAATAAAGGAGTAAATAATGGCAAAAGCTAAAAATAAAACACAAGTTGATGTTGAAAGTCAACAACTATTTAAATATATTGAACTTCAAGCAGAAGGTCTAAACTCTCCATTTGAAGAAGTTTTAGAATTATTTAGATCAGAAACTCAAAAAGCAATTACTAAACAAGTTGACCCTAATGCTGAAATTCAATTTGAAGTAGACTTTGATAATAAAGCTGTAAATATGTTCAACTTAAACGGTGAAGTTATTGAAGATGAAGAAATTTCAGAAGATGATGAACCTCAAGTTTTAAGTGAAGATGATGCATTAGCTAAAATCTACACAATTCCACTTTCAGAAGCTAGAAAAAACGATTCAAATGTTCAAGTCGATGATGTAGTTAGAATTCAATTTAAGTTTGCTGGATTATCAGACAAATTAAGAAGAGCAATCACAAGTGGTGTTAAACAATCTTTAAACTTAACAAACAAATCAAAAGTTGTTGAAAAATATTCAAAAATGATTGGACAAAAAGTTCCAGCAGTTGTTTTAAAACACTTATCTAACAACTCATACAATGTTATGTTAGAAGATAAACAAACAGCTTTCTTACCTGGAGCTAAAAAGCCTAAAAACTTAAAATTAAACTTAGGTCAAAAAATTATGGTTTATGTTGATTCGATTAATCCTGAATCAAGATTAAGCATTGTTACAGTTTCATTAAACTCAACAGAAGAATTAGTTGAAATCTTAAGAAACGAAATTCCGGAAATCAAATCAGGTGAAATTGTTATTAAAGACATTCAAAGAGTACCTGGAGAAAGATCTAAAGTTTCATTTGCACTTAAAGATCAAGATAGTGATCAAATTAATTTAGTTGGTTCAATTACAGGACAATTTGCTTCAAGAATTCAATCAATTGTTACTGAATTAGATGGTGAAAAAATTGACGTTATTGTTTACTCACCAGACACACTTGAATATGTTAAAAATGCTATTGCTCCTGGTAAAGCAGTTGATATTAAATGAGCTGATGAAGAAAGAAGAAAAGTTTATGCAATTGTTAAACCAAGCGATGCAACAGTTGTTATCGGAAAACAAGGGATTAATATTGAACTTGCTTCTAAATTAACAGGAACAAGAATTGAAGTATTAACAACTGAAGAAGCACTTGTAAAAGGAATTAAATTCAAAAATGATTATGTTCATGATGTGCACTACTTCAACACAACTCAACCAAAAGTTAATGCAAGTAAAAAACAATCAAAAACAAACTCAATGCTTAAAAACATTGATATGTACATTGATACAGACTCATTATTTGAAGACTTTAACAACAATATTTACACAGAATTAGAAACAGAAACAGTTGTGGAAGAACCAAAACAAAAAGCAGAAGAAGCTAAAAAACCTGCAACTAGCGAAGTTAAAACTAAGAAAAATAAAGCAGAAGAAATTAACAATATTTTTGAAGAAGAATCTTCAAACATCGAAAAACTTCTTAACTCATTAGATGAATACAGTTTCGTTGATGAAATCGACAAATACAATGACGAATTCACAGATGAAGTTGAAGATGAAACTCTTGATGAAGAAGCTGAAAACGCTAAAAAAGAAGAGAAAAACAGAAAAATGCTTAATGAATTTAAGAGAACTAAAAATCAACTTAAAGACTTTAAAGTGGATGATGACCTTACAAACTATGGATTATCAAACGTAAAACTTGATTTAGATGACTTAAATTCAGATGACTGAGATTAAAACAGTTTTTCGTAAGTGTATTGCGACAAATCAAGTTTTACCAGTTGATGAACTCACTAGATTCAGTTACGATAAAGAAAATAATTTATTAGTTTTAGACTTACATAAAAACAAAAAACATAGAGGAGCTTATTTTGTTGCAAGTTTAGAAAACTGACAAAAAATAAGAAAAACAAAAGCTTTAAATAGAACATATAAAACTAACATATCTAATGAACAATATGATTCATTAGAAAATGAACTTAAGGAGGTGTTATATGGCTAAAAAACAAAACAGAATTTCGAACGTAAATGAAATTAAAGAGCAATTGCAAACAACAAAAACTGAATTAAAAGATGGTGTATTTATTTTCACTGAAAAAATGTCAATTGCTGATTTTGCACAAAAAATCGGAGTACCTGCTACAGAAATTATCAAAAAATTCTTTATGCAAGGTAAAATGTACAACCTTAATACACTTTTAGATGAAGAGCAAATTGCTGAAATGGCAATTGAATATGGATATGACTTCAGAAAAGAAACAAACATTAATGGTTCAAACTTCCTTGATGAAGTTCAATTTAAAGATGATCCAAAAGATTTAGTTAAAAGATCTCCAATCATCACTGTTATGGGACACGTTGACCACGGTAAAACTACATTAATTGACAAAATCAGAAACTCAAACATCGTTTCAACAGAAAGCAGTGGAATTACACAACATACAGGTGCTTACCAAATTAGTCACAAAGGTCAAAAAATCACTTTCTTAGATACACCTGGACACCAAGCATTCACACAAATGCGTGCTAGAGGTGCTAAAGTTACTGATATTGTTGTTTTAGTTGTTGCAGCTGATGATGGGGTTATGCCTCAAACAAAAGAAGCTATCGAGCACGCTAAAGCAGCAAATGTTCCAATGATTGTTTTTGTTAACAAAATGGATAAACCTAACAAAGACCTTGACAGAATTAAAGGTGAATTAGCTGAAAACGATGTTCTTATCGAAGAATATGGTGGAGATGTTCAAATCGTTTATGGTTCAGCACTTAAAGGTGAAGGACTTACAGAATTATTTGATGCTATTATGTTATTAAGCGAAATTTTAGACTTAAAAGCAAATCCAAAAAGATATCCAATGGGAACAATTATCGAATCGCGTGTTGATAAAGGAGTTGGAGTTGTTTCTACAATTATTGTTGAAACAGGAACATTACACAAAGGAGACTTCTTAATCGCTGGTTCAAAATACGGAAGAGTTAGAATGATTACTGATTCTAATGGAAACCAAATTGAAGCAGTCGAACCGGGAGCACCAGCAATTATTTCAGGTCTTAACTATGCACCTGATGCTGGTGATAAATTTGTTGGATTCAATGATGAAAAATTTGCTAAGAAATTAGCTCAAGAAAAAGCTACAGCTGATCGTATGGATTTACTTCACTCAAAAACTATTACAGATCAAAATATTGATGGTAAAAAAATTATCAACGTTATTATTAAATCAGACGTTTACGGTACTTCTCAAGCTATAAAAGATCAAATTGATGGTTTAGAAAATGAAGATGCTATTGTTAAAGTTATCTCAGCAGCAGTTGGAAACGTCAATGATACAGACTTACTTTTAGCTAAAGCGTCAAATGCAGTTATTTTCGTATTTAACTTGAGAGTTTCACAAAATATTAAACAAAATGCAGCAGCATCAAACGTTACTGTTATTTCTCACGATGTTATTTACAAAATTATCGAAGATGTTCAAGGTATGCTTGATGGAGAAAAAGCGCCCATCTATGAAGAACAAAAAATTGGAGAAGGTCACATTATTCAAATTTTCTTCTACTCAAAAGTTGGAAACATCGCTGGTACAATGTTAGATGAAGGTGTTGTAAGATCTAACTGTAAAGTCAAAGTTTACCGTAAAGGAAAACTTATTCACGAAGGTGTTATTGACTCACTTAAACGTGAGAAAAATGACGTTAAAGAAGTTCTTAAAGGTAAAAACTTCGGAACACACATCAAAGGATTTAATGATATTGAAGCAGATGATGTCCTTGAATTCTATGAAGATGTAAGAGTTAACTAATAATTATTATGAAAAATCTTAAAAATTTAATTACTGATATTCCTAATTTCCCTAAACAAGGAATTGTATTCAAAGATATAGCACCACTATTAGCTAATCCTGATGCATTTGCCTATGTCATAGACAAAATGGCACAATTATGCAAAGAAGCAGACATTATTGTAGCACCTGATGCAAGAGGATTTATCTTCGGAACTCCTGTTGCTTACAAACTTAATAAACCATTTGTAATGGTTAGAAAGAAAGGTAAACTACCAGGCCCCACAATTTCTCAAAAGTATGACTTAGAATATGGTGATAACACTTTAGAAATTCAAGATAAAATTCTAAAACCAGGTCAAAAGGCAATCATTATTGATGACGTTTTAGCAACTGGTGGAACTACAAAAGCTATTATTGATTTACTTCAATCTCAAGGTGTAAAAGTTCTAGCTAATGTTGTTTTAATGATCTTAGATGAACTTGATGGATACAAGAAAATCAGTAAACTAATTGATGTAAAATCAATTCTATAAATTGCAAAATAAAATACTAGACTTACGAAATCTAGTATTTTTTTACATCACTATTTAGACTTGACTTCAAGGAATAATTCTGTTAATTGCTCAGAATCAACACTTGAAGGAGCTTGTGTCATAAGGTCTTCATTTTTTGAATTTTTAGGGAACGCAATAACATCTCTAATAGTTTTTTGGTTAGCTAAAATCATAATTAATCTATCAATTCCAAGACCAATACCACAGTGTGGTGGAACTCCATATTCAAAAGCTTTTAAGAAAAATCCGAATTTGTTTTGTTGTTCTTCTTTTGATAAATTGATCATTTCAAACATTTTAGTTTGAACTTCTTCATCATAAATTCTAGCTGAACCTGAACCTAATTCAAACCCGTTAAGAACTAAGTCGTAACTTTTTGCTCTAATTTTTTCTTTAGGTAATTTATCTAAATCTTCTAATGGATTATCGAATTGAGTGAATGGATGGTGAGCTGCTGCTCATTTTCCTGTTTCTTCATCATATTCGAACATAGGTCAGTCAATAATTCATTTGAAGTTATATTCATCTCTAGCTCATCCATATCAAGAATTAAGTTCAACTCTTAATGCTCCTAAAGCTTGTGAAGCATTTTCAAATTTATCAGCACAAATCAAGTATGTTCCTTCACCAAATTGTGAAATTAATTCTTGGACATCTGCTGGATTTAATTTTTGGGCAAAGTTTGTTTCAACAATTTCTTTATTTTCATTAACAACCAAGTAGAATAATGCTTTAACTTTGTTTTTCTTAGCTATTTCTTCAAGTTTCTTGTATTCTTTTTTGTTAATTTTTTCTACAAAATGAAGCAATCTAATTGAAGGAGCTGTTGTTATGATGCTGAAATCACTGTTTTTAGCAAATTCAGGAATATCAACAATTTTGTTTTCAAATCTAAAGTCAGGTTTGTCTGTTCCATAATCTCTAATGCAGTCATCGAATCTTACTCTATCAAAAGGAACTTTGATATCAACATTCATAACTTTTTTCATAAAATGTTTGAATAAACCTTCAATATATGATTGGAAGCTAGTAACATCCATAAAACTTACTTCGATATCTAATTGTGTGAATTCAGGCTGTCTATCTTTACGTGAATCTTCATCTCTGAAACATCTTGCTATTTGGTAGTATTTTTCAAATCCTGAAATCATTAATAATTGTTTGAATAATTGAGGACTTTGTGGAAGTGCATAAAATGCATTTTCTTTATTACGTGTAGGGACTAAAAAGTCTCTAGCACCCTCTGGTGTTGCTTTAGATAAAATTGGTGTTTCGATTTCTGTGAATTCTTGAGATTGTAAGTATTCTCTAATTGCAAAAATTACATCATTACGTAATTTAATGTTATTTTGCATAACATTTCTACGTAAGTCTAAGAATTTATATTCAAGTCTTAATTCTTCTTTAACTTCAATGTCATCTCTAATTTGGAATGGTAATTGTTCTTTAGATGATGATAAAACTTTGTATTCATCAACTAAAATTTCAATATCTCCTGTAGATAAGTCAGGATTTCTATCTTTTCTTTCACAAACTGTTCCAGTTACTTCTAAAACAGATTCTTTTGTGAATGAAATAGGTGTTTTAAATACTAATTGTGTAATTCCAAATTTGTCACGTAAGTCAACGAAGTTTAATTCACCAAATCTACGTTTGTTAGCTACTCACCCATATAAAGTAACAACTTGTCCAACATTTTCTAATCTTAATTGATTATTTTTAATTGTTTTTTTCATATTATTTTCCTTCTTCTAATTCTTCAATAAGAAGTGTAACATCAACTAATTTAGAGTCACTGATTGTGATGTGTTCATCGCTATTTTCTAAAATAAAGTTAAGTGCAGAAATGATACCCTCTTCATTTTTTGAGAATGTAACTTTTTCTCCTGTAACCATATCTCTAATGATTAATAAGTTAGGGTTAATCATTTTGTCATCATAAACTAAGAAGTCAGCAGTTCTCTTTGCTGCTTTTTCAAATAACTTTTTATTTTTAATTAAAGAATGTTCTGTGTAAACTGATAAACCAGCTGTTGCAATATAATTTTGTCCCATTATAGTACCAAAAGCAATATTATCTTCATCATTTGTCATTGCAATATAAACATCAGCGTGTCTTAGTTCTGTATCTGGTTTTAAAATTTCCATCGCATTTTCTCTTACAACATCAACAACACGATCGATTCCCATTCCAAAACCAACACTTGAAATATTATCTCCACCTAATTGAGCTATTAAGTTTGAATATCTTCCTCCACCAATTAATGTAAGTCCACTTGTTGAACCTTTACCTGTCGTTACAAATTCAAATACAGTTTCATCATAGTAATCAAGCCCTCTAACTAATTCATTTGAAACTTTGTATTCAATATTTGCTGCATCAAGTGCTGTAGTAACTTTTACAAAGTATTCTTTTGATTCGTCTGATAAATAATCAACAATTTTAGGCGCATTTTTAATAAAAGGTTTTTGCGAATCTTCTTTATCATCAAGAATTCTTAAAACTTTTTTGCTTTCTAATCTTTCTTGTGAAATTTCACTTAACTCAGATTTGTAAGGTAATAAGTAGTTATATAAAGCTTCTTCATATTGTTTTCTACTTAATTCATCACCAATTGTGTTGATTTTTAATTCTCAATCAACCATTAAGTTATCTAAAATGTGTGCAGCTAATAAAATAACTTCCACATCCTTTGTATAAGCTTTTTCACCTACAAATTCAACACCAGCTTGATAGAACTGTCTGTATCTACCTTTTTGAGGTTGCTCATATCTAAACATCGGTCCATAGTAAGCAAATTTACTAAATCCATCATTTAATCATTTTTGTTCAATAAGTGCTCTAACAAAAGGTGCAGTCCCCTCAGGTCTGAGCGCTATATCTCTGTCACCTTTGTCTTTAAATTCATACATTTCTTTTTTAACAATTTCTGAATCATCCACAGAACGTCTGAAAAGTGTAGCTTGTTCCATAATAGGCGTTTCCACTAAAACATAACCTGCTTTAGCAACTGTTTCAGTGAACATATCAGTTACAAAATCTTTTAATAAAAACTCTACTGGTGAATAGTCTTTTGTTCCTTTAATTTTTGTAATCATAGTGACTCCTTAATATATTTGGAAATTATACTTTTTTCTCTTGCAGCTTGTTTATTTGTTTAACAATTTTTAAAATTCTTTTTCTGATTTTATTTTTAACTAAATTAGCTCATATAGTTTCTAAAAATGGATGGAATTTATACATATGAGATTGAAATTCAGTTTTAATTTCAATCTCTTTTTTAGCTTTCTTGTAAGAAACGCTTGTAATAGTTGAAAATCTTTTACCTTTTGTTTTAACTTGAAAAATGTAATGTTGTTTTGTGTTATCTCAATCAAGTAATTGGAGCTTATCTATTTTTGATTTTTTAAGAAAGCCGGTTGGTTTATTGACTAAATAATCAAAAACATTTTTCATATCTTGAACAGTTTTGTTAATGTATGAATAAACATAGTAAGTTTTATTCATTGATTCAATCATCTTGTTGTATTTAAGTGTAAGTAAGTTATTGTTTTCTAAATACTCTTGCAACATCACACAGAAGTTAAATAGAAAATCATAATTTTCAAAACTTAAATGTTCATTAATATCATTTGAAAATGAATTTGAATTGTATGCAAATAAAATGTTATTTGGGTCATACATTTTATTTTCAAATTCATAAGGAATTTTAAAAGTATTAAGTAAGTTGATAATCAACTCTGAAGCATCTAGTGGAATAAAAATATTTGGTTTATCAGTTAACTTAGTTTCTTTTCATTTTAAATATTGGTTTGAAATGAAAAGATAAGCGATTTGGTCATTATTTAATTCAACAAAGCTATTTTTAACTCTAGCAAATAACTTAATATCATTATGTTCATCCATGACAATAATTAAGTTGGCATTGTAATTAGTTGATAGAGCTCATTTAACAATAGAAAAAGTTGAATTTTTATTTTTTAAATCTTTGTTAAGTGTTGGATTCAACTTTGAAACCTTAACATTTAAATTTGATAAAAATCTATTAATAATGTAGTTTGATAAATTGTCGCTAATAAGTGTATAAACAACCAATTTGTTGTTTGAACTAAAATCAAATTCATATTTAACTGATTTTAAGAAGTTTTCATAAGCTGAGTCAATAACTTTGTCTGAGTTTAAAACAATTGAATAATTTGAATCAGAAACAAATATGTGATCTTTAACTTCATAAAGTTCATTAATTAACTTCTCTTGTTCTTCAAGTGAAATTAATTTATTTTTGTTGTAAATTTTTAAATAAAACTTATTATTAGTTTCTTTGTAATCTAAATAAACTGAATAATCTAAATCCATATTGTTTACACTTGTATTGATAAAAAAATCATTTAGCTTATCAATATTAAAAGTATAAACGTGGTACTTTTTATCATTTAAAAATCTAATCAATAAATTTTGAAGTTTAGAATTAATATTAACTTTGTTTTTTAATGCAACTAAAACTTTTCTTCTTCTATTAAAAATTGACTTTCTAGGAAGTGATTTATCAAAAAGTGAAATCAAATTAAGCAATGTATAAGGGTTCAAATTGTTGTAACCAAGTTGATTTTGTGTATCAAATTCAATTCCGTAAACAGTTGATTTTGCTCTTGTGTAAAATTCACCATTTGGAAACTGATTATCAACCTTTCTTACAAATTCATTAATGTCTGAATTTATTAGTTCTTTGGATTTATAGAAATTAAATCAATGTGTGATTTTATTGTTAATTTGACTCATTTTTACCTTCCTTAAAATTTATTTTAATTTTATCAAATTAAAAAATTACTTTTCAAGCATTTAGAGTAAAATTAAAAACATAATTATTGATTAAAAAGGAGTTTATTTATGTCACTAAAAGCAGGTATTGTAGGTCTTCCGAACGTAGGTAAAAGTACATTATTTAGTGCGATTACTAAAAAGCAAGTTGAATCATCTAACTACGCTTTCACAACTATTGAACCTAACATTTCATCAGTTCCTTTAATTGATCCAAGATTACAAAAAATTGCAGACATTATCAAACCAGATAAAATTGTTTGAGCTACATTTGATTTTGTTGACATAGCCGGACTTGTTGAAGGCGCATCAAAAGGTGAAGGATTAGGAAATAAATTCTTATCAAACATTAGAGAAGTTGATGCAATTATTCACGTTGTTAGATGTTTTGAGGACAAAAACATCTTGCACGTAGCTAATTCAGTAAATCCTGTAAGAGATAAAGATGTTATTAACTATGAGTTAATGTTAGCTGACTTAGAAACAATTAACAACGTAATTAACAGAGTTACTAAAAAAGCTAAATCAGGTGATAAAGATGGTTTAATTGAGTTTAATGCTGCTAATAAAGTTAAAGATGCATTGCTTCAATCAATACCAGCTCGTGATGTTGAACTTGATGAAAATGAATTAAAAGCTGTTAAAGGTTATCATTTGCTCACATTAAAATCAATAATTTATGTAGCTAACTTAGGTACAGAACAATATGCAAATTACAAAGATGATAAACTTTATAATGAGCTTAAAAATTCATTAAAACCAAATGAAAAAATCATTCCAATTTCAGTTCAATTAGAATCTGAGTTAGTTGATTTATCAGATGAAGAAAAAAATGAAATGCTCTCAATGTATGGTGTAGAACGTAGTGGTCTAGATGTTTTAACAAGAGAATCATTTGATCTTCTTAATTTAGAAACATACTTTACAGCAGGTAAAATCGAAGCAAGAGCTTGAGTTTATCATAAAGGTTGAGCAGCTCCTAAATGTGCCGGAATTATTCATACAGACTTTGAGAAAAAATTCATTAAAGCAGATGTTATTGCATACGAAGATTACATCGAACACAATGGTGAATTAGGTGCTAAAAACGCTGGTAAAATGCGTTCTGAAGGTAAAAACTACATTATGAAAGATGGTGACGTTTGTCACTTTAAATTCGGGAAATAATAATAAAAAATCATCATTTTAGGTGATGATTATATGAGGGGGTTTAGTATAGTGGTAGTGCTGCAGTCTCCAAAACTGAAAGTAAGGGTTCGATTCCTTTAACCCCTGCCAATTTCAAATAAATTTTCTGGTGTTTTCGAGGTACCAGATTTTTTTATTTTTGATATTTATTTTAATAGAAAAATTTAAGAATATTTTTAGCTATTTTCACTTTATAAAATAGACATAAATTACAGAACATTAGGAAGAATAATGAACAAATTAAATCTAATTTCTGTAGTTAGGTCAAAACGTAAAGTCAGAGAAATCAAGAATACAAATGTTAAGATTAAAGATCTTGTAAATAGAGATTACAATGGAATTACAAATAATATTATTGCAACAGATGTTTCATATATAAAAGCACCAAATGATATAGATGAAAATCACGTTTATCTTTCAGTTGCAATACATCGCAAAACAAAGAAAATTTTGAATTGAAACTTATCAAGAAGAAATGATACAGATTTAGTTATTTCACACATCAAGGATATCAAGTTTAAAAAACCTTGAATTCTTCATTCAGATCACGGGTTTCAATATTCATCATCTAAATATCTTGATGTAGTTGCAAAAAACAATGGAAATGTATCTATGGGTAGGGTCGGAAATTCATTAGATAATAGGGAAGTTGAATATTTCTTTTCAAACATCAAATCTGAGTGTTTAAACTTTGTAAATTACAAAACAATTTGCTTTAATAAACTCAAAAACATTATCAAAGATTACATTGAATGATATAACAATGAAAGATTTCAATCTGTCTTAAATTGAAAACACCTCAACAATATTGAGACGATTTGAGTTTTTATAAATTGTCTATAAGGCTTGTCCTAGTTTAATTTTTCTTATTCTTATAAAATTCAGCAATCTAGTTGCAGTAATCTAGAATCTGATTTAACCCAAAAACATGCAGAATATAGTGATAGAGTAATAAAAGGCTTTGATTATGTTATAATCAAATAATTAAAAATATTGAAGGAATTTAAGGATAAGTATGTCACAAATAATTGATGAAAATGTTTTATGAAAAGCAGCAGAAAAACTAAGAGACAAATGTGATCCTGCTGATTATAAAAATGTTGTATTGGGCTTAGTCTTTTTAAAATATGTTAGTGATAAGTACATTGCTAAATATGATGAACTAAAAAAAGTTGGTGATGGTAGAGAAAATGATGAAGACTATTATATTCAAGATCATGTATTTTTAGTACCTGAAAATGCTTTATGAACCAATATAGCAAGTCGCTCTAAACAAAGTGATTTAGGTCAAGTAATTGACGATGCCTTCATCGAACTTGAGAAACACAATAATCAACTAAAAGGAATTCTTCCTAAAACTTATTCTAAGAGTGATTTAGATAAATCTGCTTTAGGAGATTTAGTAGACTTTTTCACTAATAATTTAAATATGGAAGATGCTGATGGTGATTTCTTTGGCCAAGTTTATGAGTACTATGTAGGTGCTTTTGCTAAGTATATACCGACAAAAGGTGGAGAATTTTTCACTCCAAAATCTGTTGTTGAATTAATGATTGATATTTTAGAACCTTATAGTGGTAAAGTTTTTGACCCATGTTGTGGAAGTGGTGGTATGTTTGTTCAATGTTCTAAGTTTGTTAAAGAGCATCAAGGTAACGTTGACAACATCTCGATTTATGGTCAAGAATCAAACCCTGGAACTTGAAAAATGGCTAAAATGAATTTAGCTATCAGAGGACTTGAAGGAAATTTAGGTGAAAAAAGTGCTGATTCTTTTACAGATGATTTACATAAGTCTTTAAGAGCAAATTACATCATCGCTAATCCACCATACAATTTAAAAGATTATTGAAAACCATCTCTTGAAGGTGACCCTAGATGAGTATTCGGAAAACCGGACATGAAGAATGCTAACTATGCATGACTTTCATTAATGTATTCTAAATTAGCACCTAATGGTAAAGCAGCAATATTGATGCCAAACGGAGCTACAACAAGTAATACTAAAGATGATTACAAAATTAGAAAGGCTATGATTGAATCAGGTGAGGTTGAGGCAATTCTAGCATTGCCTAATAAATTATTTTCAAATGTTACCATTTCAGTTCAATGCTGAATCTTAAATAAAGGAAAAACTAACACCGATGTTTTATTTGTAAACGCAGACAACTTAGGGAAATTAGTCTCAAGAAAAATAAGAGTCCTTGAACAAGAAGATGTAGACAAAGTTGTTAAAGCTTATCGTGATTTTAGAGAAGGTACTCTTATAGATATACCAGGTTTTTGTAAGAAAGCTACATTAGAAGAAATCAAAGAAAAAGATTTCTCTTTAAATCCTGGAAGATACGTTGGAGCAGATGAGTCTAACAAATTATCTCCTGAAGAGATTCAAGAAGAGTTAAGAAAGACTACTGCTGAATTATTAGAATTAATGAAGGAGGGTAAAGAACTAGAAGATAAAGTTAAAAAGATATTGATGGAAGAATTGTAATAGTGTTAACTATCTAGAAATATTTTAAAAGTAATTTTTCTTTAATAGACTTTAATTTTAAAATTTTTTCTTTATAGCCCATTTCTAAATTTAAAAGAATAACTGCAATCTTATTATATGTTTTGAATTCATTTTCATTTAATAGAGGAATTGTTAACCCTAAAAACGTATCATCGTTTAAGGATGGTCTTGTTGATGCCTGAGAAGAGTTGTATAAAATATTTTTTACTTCATCTTGCATAAGGAAATCTCTAATATATTCTTTAATTAATTCATTATTCGGAATTACTTTTAATAATGCCACATTATATGCACCCACTAAACCATACCTTACAGCACCAGCATCACCATATTTATCTATCATAATGTCATACTTATTACATAAATGATTTCGTTTTGAAATAGGTATATATGTTTTATGATTGTCCGAATCATAATCTCTATTTTGAATAAATCTAACATAACCTTCTTTTTCTTCATAGATATGCTCTGATTTTGGAGGCTGAGCCCCATTTTCAAAAGTCACTATTTCTTTGAACAGGACTGTATTGATTGAATTTAAAGAAAAATGCTTATAAAGTAATCTTCTTAATCTCTTGGTTGAATTAAAAATTTCTAAAGTCTTTTCAATCAAATTATCAACTGTTCCTATAGTGTTAACTATCTAGAAATATTTGCTGAATAAAATATCTTTAATTTTAATTAATAAAGAGATTTGATTTCTATAATTTAAAATTAAGTTGTAAATTTGACCTATCTGCTCATTAATCTCTTCAGAATGATTGTTTAAATTTATTGATATTTTTTCAAGCATTGGTTTAGTAATAAATTTAATTACTGATCCTTGAGAATTATTTTTCAAAACATTTATATTATTTTCACATTCTTTTAGAAACAAGTAAAAATATTTTTGAGGTTCTAATACATAAGTCCTTTGATATGCATTAAATTTGCCCTTGTAATGTTTAACTGAGATTTCACCATTACCAGCAATTATTATAGCCTCACAATCAAAAGCATAATCATTAATTAGTAACTCATTAGTACCACATGTAAAAAACGGAAAAGAACCAGCCTTATCAGCTTCATTAGCATTAAGTTTTCCTGTTTTTATTAAGCATACATCTGCTAATGATAGATTTTGTATACATGGATATTCAGAATTTTGAGAATAAAGATTTGTTGACATTATTTTTAAAAAATTTATTTTCTCCTCAATTTTTTCAATCAAATCATCAACTGTTCCTATAGTGTTAACTATCTGTATTAATTTTGAGAAAAATAACTGCTTTTTTATATAATAATTTCGAGGTAAAATCATATGTTTAATGAAGCTACTATTGAGAATAGCATTATAGAACTTTTAGAAAAAAATGGTTTTGAATTTTTAAATTTTGATGATTCATGACTAAGTGAAAGAAAGCTTGATGAATTCATTAATAATGAAGTTCTTTTAAATTCGTTAATTAAAATAAATAAATTTAATGATTTAGAAATACTTAACGAAGCAATGAATATGCTTATGAGAGTTGATAATCCTTCTTTATTCGTAAGGAATTTTTTAGTTCACAAAATCTTAGTAGAAGGTGTGACAATTGAGTCAAATAAATATCAAGTTAATCCTCTTATTAAATTCATTGATTTTGATAATGTAGATAATAATACATTTCAAGTGGTTCATCAAATTAAGTTCAACGAAGGAAGATCGACTAGAATACCAGACATAGTTGTGTACATAAATGGACTTCCTTTAATTGTAATGGAACTTAAGACTTTAGTTGAAGATGCTACTGGAGCAACATTGGAAGACGCTTACAATCAATTAGGTGGAAGCAGCGAGTCTAATGGATACCGTTATGATATTCCAACTTTATTTAATTACTCTGCTTTTTTAGTAATTTCTGATGGAGTAAGTACTAGAATCGGAACATTGACTTCTAAATTCGATAGATACAATGAGTGAAAAAGTGTTGATGGTAAAAAAGGTTATGATGCTAATTATGCATTTAAACTAAACACCTTCATAGATGGAGTGTTTGAAAAAAGCAGATTACTAGATATTATTAAACATAATATTTTCTTTATTCAAGACAAAAATGACAAACCAGTTAAGATAATCTCGCAGTATCACCAGTATTTTGGGGTGAAAAAATCAGTTCAATCAATTTTAAATAGCATTAAGTCAAACGGAAATGGTAAAGCCGGTATTGTTTGACATACTCAAGGTAGTGGTAAATCATTTTCAATGCTAATGCTTGCACATAGATTATTGATTAACAAAGACTTAAATGTTCCAACTATAGTGGTTTTAACAGATAGAATCGACTTAGATGATCAACTTTATAAAACTTTCTTTAGTGCGCGTAATTACCTAAAACGCGAACCTCAAATAGCTACATCTAGAGAAGATTTAGTTAAGAAGCTTAAACACATTAAACAAGGTGGAATAATTTTTACTACAGTTGGTAAATTCGATAAGCATAATTTACCACAAAATGAACGTTCAAACATTATCGTAATGACTGATGAAGCTCATAGAGGACACTATGGAATTTATGAGACTGTTCATTACGAAAGAAATAAAGAAACTGATGAATTAGAAGCAGTTTTCAAATATGGAGTAGAAAAGTATATTAGAGAAGCATTACCTAATGCTACTTTTATTGGATTTACTGGAACTCCGGTATCAACAAAGGAAAAACAAACAACAGACATTTTCGGTGATATTATCGATGTCTACGATATGACTCAATCAGTTATCGATGGTTCAACAGTAAAACTTTTTTATGAATCTAGACTTGCAAAAGTTTGGACAGATCAATCAATATTGAATCAAATTGATAATTACTATAATGATTTAGTGAAAAATGAACAAGCAGATAATCAAGCAATAGAAAAATCAAAACGTGAAATGAGCAAAATTAAAGTCATTTTAGAAGACGATGACATGATTGATTTATTTGCTAGAGATATTATGGCTCATTATTCCGAGAGAAAAGGAACTTTAAACGGAAAAGCCATGATTGTTTGTCAAACTCGTCATGCAGCTTTAAAACTATATAAGAAAATAGTTGATGAGATTACACCTGAAATGAAAGAACAAGTAATTTTAGTCGTTACTGAATCTAATAAAGACACAGAAGAAATGCGTAATCTATTTAAAGATTCTGCATATAGAAAAGAGTTAGGTGAAGAATTTAAAAAAGATACATCAAAATATAAAATCGCAATTGTAGTTGATATGTGATTAACCGGTTTTGATGTACCTGACTTAGATGCAATATATTTTATTAAGAGACTCAAATCTTATAATTTAATGCAAGCTATTGCTCGTGTTAATCGTGTTTATCCAGGTAAGTATTATGGTTTAATTGTCGATTACATAGGTCTAAATGAAGCATTGAATGAAGCATTGACAGAATATACAGATAGAGACAGACAAGAAAATGTTCAAGATGTAAAGAAAGAAATTTATGTCATCTTGAAAGAAAAATTAAGTGTACTTAATGAATGGTTTTACAAAATTGATAAAAGCAAATTCTATAGCTCTAATGATCACGAAAGATTTGAAGCTGTACAAATCGGAACAGAATTTGTGTTACAAGAAGCCAAAAGAGAAGATGCATTTATGAGTGATCTTTCCTTTTCTGTAAAGCAAGCCTTTGTCGTTTGTGCTGGTATTTTAACTGAAGAAGAGAAAAATGATGTTTATTATTACTTAGCTATTAGAAGTTTTATTCTAAAGCTTAGAGCAAAAACTCCAACTGTTTCTATAAAAGAAATGAACGAATATGTTTCTAATCTTCTAGCAGATGCTATTAAAGGTGATGAAGTAAAAGTATTAACTCAAACGAAAGAAGATTCAAATAAAGTTATTGAATTGTTGAGTGAGAAAAACATAGAAGAATTAAGAGTAAAAAATCCTCCTCATGTGTTTGTTCAAATTGTCAAGAAGTTGCTTGAAAGAGCAATAGCTGAATCTAGAAAAAATAATTATTTTAAATCTCAAGAATACAGTAAAAGATTAAGAAAAATCTTAGAAAAATATAATGATAGAGATGCTATTTTTTCACCAGAACAAACTATTGTTGATTTAGTTGGATTCGCTAGTGAAATGGTAAGGGATGAACAAACAGCTAGAGACCTTGGTGTATTCGGAAGAGAAAAAGCGTTCTATGATGCTTTAATTAGAGATAAATCAGCTAAAGAATTACTAAACGATGAAACGCTTAAACTTATCGCTAGGGAATTAAAATCAGTAGTTGAAGAATACGCATCAACAGACTGAATCCATAAAGAATCCACAAGAGCAAGAATGAGAACAAAAATAAAAGAATGTTTGAAGAAGTATAATTATCCTCCAGAATATCAAAAACAAACTGTAGATGATGTTATTAAACAAGCTGAATATATAATGAGTGAAGATTAATCTTTAAATTATTTAGGATATCAAATTCGACTTAAAAGAAATATTACAATTAGACTTTATTACTTATTAAACGATTGTTTTAGTAAGTAATAAAGTCATTTTTTATTCTTTTGATAAATTTTCAATAAAAAAGAACAGCTAACACTGTTCAATTTATCTAATAATTAGTATTCTGTTGAATGTTCTAATGAATCGATGCTCAATTCAACAGAAGTTCTTTTTCCAAATGATTCAATTTGAATTGTAGCGATATTTGCATCTAAGTTTAATGATTTAATTGGACCAATTTCACCTTTAAATGGACCATCTAAAACTACAACTAAATCATTAATTTTAAGTCCTTGTAAGTTTTTACCTAAGTTAAATAAGTGTGTAGCTTCTTCAGCAGCTTTTTCCATTTTTCTAATTTCTCTAGAAGAAACAGGTGTAGGTTTTGCTCCTTTACCAGATGATCCGATGATACCTGTAACATTTTGTGTGTTACGGACAACGTATCAAGCTTCATCTGTCATATCCATATTTGCAAAAATGTATCCAGGGTAAAGGTTTGTATATTTAACCTTGTATTCTTGACCTAAACGTCTTTTTTCTAATTCTTTAGCTGTTAAGATAGGTTTTTTAAAGATTTTAAAAGCGCCATCTTGTGTTGCATATTGATTAAATGATTCTGCAACATTTTCAGCAATAATACGGTTATTTAAAGCTTCGATAACTTGTTCTTCTTTTCCTCTAACAGTAGAGATCATGTATCATTTAAAATTATTCATAATTTACCTTTCTAAACTGAACCAATTACTTCTCATAATTTTGTAAATCCAATTGTTACTGCATAAACAAATAAAGCAAATATAGCTGTAAAAACAAGAATTTTAACAAGGTTTATTCAATTTTGTCTTGGAGTTGCTCAACGAACACGTTTAATTTCTTTAACAGTCTTTCTAAAGAAATAAATTTTATTTCTGCTTTCAAATCTGTCTTCTAAAGACATTTTTGCTGTTTCAACATTTTCAGTTTTTGCTTTCTTATTTTTTATCATAATTAAACTTCTTCTTTGTGAATTGAGTGTTGTTTGCAATGAGGACAATATTTTTTAATTGCTAAACGTTCTGCATTTCCAGCACTCTTAATTGTCACGTAATTTTTCTTTCTGCATAATTCACATGCAATTGATACCTTGTTACTTTTCATAGTGTTTTAATTTTACCACAACATTACAATATACATTAAGTAAATGAATGCTATGTAATAGGTTTAATTGAAATTATTTACATGTGCAAAAAAACATGACACATTACTTTCTTCATCTAAATATTGATCTGACTTTTGCAAATGCTAAACGCACTCCTAAATTAACTGTTGGTACTAAATTACCTCTAACTAAGCTTAAAAATAATCTATTTCTAAATTGATTCTTAATAATAAGACCAATAAGCTTAATATTGTTAGAACTAATAAGCTTCATTTTAGGTGTTTTTAGTATAAAGTTGATTGTTTCATTAATGATTTTATTTTGCATTTTAGTCATATTTAAGTTGCTCAATAACTTATCTACATATCTATCAAGAGCTTCAAAATCTTTTCTTGAGAGATATTTATAATCAATCTTGCAATAAGCTAAAATGAATTGAATTAATTTATCCTTATCAGTGAACAATTGTTCTAAAACAATGTTTAGAAACTTCGATGATATTTGTTTGATTAGCTCTTTGTTTTGGATAACAAAACTATTAAAGTAAGTTTCGAAGCTAACAAAATGTGAACTTGATAAAAAGAAATCTTTAAAAATAATCATAAATTCATCTAAATCATTTTTTACTAATGAAAAATCTAAATTAAACTCATAATCAATCTTTTTAATATCAATTGGAATCTTAATAAATTTTCTTTTATTTAACTCTCCAAGGATAAAATGAATTAAATCAATTATCTCTTCTTTGAAATTAGGGTACTTTTCAAAGAATTTTTTTGTTATATCAAACAATGTTTTTTCATTTGAAACTAAAAAGAATTGTCAAAACTTATTAAGCGAAATGTTTTTGTTTCTAGTAAAGAATTTTTCAACATTATCAATCAATGTAACAAACTCTTGATTATTAGCTAAAAAGTCAATTAATGTGTCTGTGAATTTTAGTGAACTGAATTTATTTTCAATATATTCAAGTACGTTTTCGTCATGGAAAATCTTACCAATGAGTGACATAACATTCTCATTTAGAAGTGCGCTGAAATTAAGAGTGATATCTAAACCCTTAGTTAGTTTCTCATTAATCAATGAATTACTAATTGTGCTTATATAAATTCTAATTAGCGAACCTTCTAGAACACCTAATTCTTTGTATCAAGTTTGAACAAGATCAATAATTTTGTTATCCGGGTATATTGGAATACTTCTAAATTTAGTTCAAGTAAATTTATTTAAATGATGCTCTTTAGCAAAATTTAGATAAAGTTTCTTTCCAATGTATTTATAACATTTCTTACTGCAATGAATATCTAAAAACAACTGATATCATTTGCGTTCATTTCTTAAACATTGTTCAAAGTCAAATATTTCAACATATTTAGTATTTGTTGCCGCTGAAACTTCTACAAAAATATTCTGAAATACCTTGTATATAGATTTAAAAATAGAATAACTCTTGTTTAAAAGATTATCTTTGTTTTTAAGAATCAACTTGTTAAGCACAGGTAATGAAGCGATAGGATAATCGACTAAATAGATTTTGCAATTTGTATTAACTTCTTTAATTTTGTTAACTAAAACAATATATTCATTAATGATTTGCTGTGTTGTACGTTTAACATTTTTCAATAAATCATCAATTTGTTTATTTTGAAGGTAGTAATCTTTTTGAGACATCACTTCAACTAAGTCTACATACGAAATACTGAATAAAAATTCAATTCCACTAGAGTTTATAAATAAGTAATCTGCTTCCTTAATTTCTTTTAAATATGAATCAAAATCATAATTAAAACAAGTGTGATTAAATTTTTGAGCTAGAACTTTATTTATGTGCATTAGCTCTCTTGTTTCATCCGTAAACTCTTCACCAGAAACGATATTAATTCAAGTGCTAATCTTGCTTGCTGATAGGCCTAAATTACTATATTTAATGTCTAAATTTCTACCAACATTCTTCTGAAATAACTCAATGAAATAGTCTGAATAAGCATAACCTAACTCATCTAAATTTCCATATGTTCCAGTTCCTTGAGATAAATCAAAACCTTGCGCTATTGAGTCGCCGATAAATACAAATTTTTTATTTCTAAAATTGCGATTATTCATATTACTAAAATATTAGCACATAATATAAAAACAGAAAATTTACAAACAGAGGATACAAAAACCACTTAACTTAAGAAAGTTAAGTGGAAATCTAATAGACATTCTAAAAAATTAAATAATAAAATTAAAGAAAGGTGTTTGACATTTAACAGAAAATGTCTAACTGATGAGAGAAGAAAAAATAATGAATTTCGGTTCATTTAGAACCAATTTTGTATTTCGCATTTAATAATAAGGTCTTATATTGAATAAAAGTCAATAAATGGAGAAATATAAGAAATTAAAATACTTTTCAAATGTTTAGAAAGGAATAATCCAACAAATGAACTAAAACCATATTAAATTTTGTTTTAGAAACCATAAAAATAAACTATAAAAATTTAATAAAAAACCAAAGTGAGTAATGAAGAACATAAACTGGAAAGTGAAAAAGAGTTTAGTCCCCACAACATACAAGAAGATAACCGTAATTTTGAGAAGTACCTCAAAAATTTACACTAATAAAATAAAAAGCAACAAGAGAAAACATATTAATTAAACTTACGAATTTTCCTTAACCCTTAAAACTTAAATTCAAGTTTAATTAATTTTGACCATCCCACACACTCCCCCAAGCAACTGAGATGATACGTTTTCATAACCTAACACTTACCCAATGTTATTAATATGCAAGAATGAATAATTATTGGAAATAAAATTCAAGTGAGTTTACCTAAAACATGAAAAAACATAAATACAATCAAAAAAAGGTCTATACATGCATATTTTGTAAGTGAAAAAATAAAAGAAATATAGAGGGGACAAAATCGTCAGAGAGTAAAAACGATTTGTCTC
>NZ_JAYFEZ010000005.1:0-55523 GCF_034863425.1 Mycoplasma sp. 21DD0573 | reverse complement strand
ATTCAGACATTTTAATGAATTATTAAAATAACTATTCAGTTTTCAAAGAATATTTAGCACCTTTAATGGTGTTTTTTTATTTTATTAAAAAATATTATAATTTTAATATATGACAAAAATCAAAAGAACAAATATTTCTAAAAGAAACGTAAAAAGACGCCAACAATGACATCTTCAGTTAAAGAAAGACAAAGAATTAAACAAACTTTATTTACGCAGAAGGCAAATAGGTAATGTGATTAATGCATCAAATACCCTTGTAGTGAAGTTGACGAATGAAGAATTATCATCTGAATTTGAGAATAAAATTGAAAGAGTAAATAAAGAATTGAAGAAATTCATTTATTTTCAAGATGTAAAATTTATTTTATATTTTGTGAAGCAAAGATTAGAATTAATAAATAAAGATAATGATAAGTTATCATATAGATTTATAGGTTTTGACTTATTTGATATCTTGTTTAAAGAAATGAGATTACTATTCAAAACAAAAGATATAGATCATAAATTATTTTACAAAGTCATAACAGATATCATTTCGAATAAAATATCAAATATTGATTTACTGAATGAAAAAATTTCAAAATATAATCCTGCAAATACTAATGATGAGTTCATTAATGACATTTTATTTGAGAAAGTAAATCAAAATAAAGAAATTATTTTGCAAAATTTAAATAGATTTGTTCATAACTTCACAAAAAGAGACAGAATTCACAAATTCAATAAATACATTTACTTACATATTACAAATATTACGGAAAAGCATTTCAAAAATAAGAAATTTATTTTCAATAATTTAAATCAAATGATAAAAACATCAGATGAACATTACACTATAATAACACATACAAATTGAGTAGGTATACCTATTAATGTTTTCTTATTCAAACATCTTCCTTATGCAGATAAGGATAAACTAATTTTAGATACTATTCAGTTATATAAAAGAGATGATAAAAGTATTTCAGTTATTCCTTATGATTGACCTCTTGACATTGAGAACTTATCAAGTAAAAGTAAGGAGCTTAATAAGTCAGTCGCTAAATATATTATGTATTCTAAAAATATATTTACTGAAAAATTAAATGACCATTACAAAAAGAGAATAAATACAGTTTGATCTAGAGTTTTTAGTAGAAAAGATAGTAATAAAGTAAATATTATTTCTAAGAAACCATTAAATCGTCTAAATTACTTATACATAGAAAGTTCTAAAGATAAAATCAATATAGATAAACAGGATTTAATTTATTTCAACAAATTGATAAATTTCGTAGAAAATAGGGATGACAATTTTGATGTAAGTAGTTTAAATAATATTGAACCAGATGAATATTGTGAAAAAGAAATGAAATATTCAAAAATTAAGAACATTATCAATATAAAAGATGGTTATGAAGCTCCAAAATTATGAGAGAAAATTCGTAGAGATAATAAGAATTTAGGATTACATTTCGCTTTTACAAATTTCAAAATACCTAAAAAGAAAGATTTAATTGATATATTAAAAAATGATGTAGATAACTATGAAAATAGTCAAATGATGAATATATTGATAAGTAGTTATAAAAAGTTTCTGAAATCATTTGAAGATATGAATGGATTTCTATTTACTAATTTAATAGCTATCTCAATAATTAAAATATTAAAATATATAATAAACTTATTTATTCGTTCAAATCCATATTGTATTTGTGATGAATTTAGTACATCGGAAATTTTACAATTAATTATATTTAATGAAACTAACAAATTCAGTAGTGAAATTAAATATAACCTTCAGAATTCGAAAGAAGATGATGTATTCTTTAACTTTTTAAACAAATATGATCAGTTTGCAAAAATCTTGAAATGAGCATTAATCAAAGAAGACAGTGATGATACTAATACACCTATTACATAGGTAAAAAAGTCTATTTTATACTCCTTTTATCAAATAATTTTATATAATATAAAACATGTTCAAAATAGGTGTGGATGCAACTAATATTAATAGATTTATTAATAAAAAAACATCTTTTATAAATAGAGTTTTATCAACGCAAGAATTAGCAGAATATAATCAAATAACTGATCAAAATTTGAAAGCTAAATTTCTCGCCAGAGCATGAGCTATTAAAGAATCTATTTACAAAATTGATAATAGCTACATCGATTTTCGTAATATTGATTTAGTTAAAAAAAACAATATTTGAGAATTTAAAAACTTCTGTATTTCTATTACATATGTTGATAATTTAGTTATTTCCGTTGCTATTTCTAAGGAGAAAAATGAAAAAATATAATGTAAATGTAATTTTTAAGATGATTTTATTTTCACCAGTGTGATTATTCAGATACTTTTTAATTAAATGAAAAGCTAGAAAATATAGAAAATCACCTGAAACAAGTAAATTAATCGAAAGATATGCTTTCTTACTCAAACTTTCTAAAAAAATGTTAAACCTTTACAATGTGGATGTAAAAATTGAGGGATATGAAAACCTTCCACAAAATGGTTCTGTGTTATTAGTGGCTAACCATAAGTCAAACTTTGACTCTTTAATCTTAATGAAAGCTACAGAGCAACAATCATATGAACAAGGTGCTAAAGCTATGATGCCTACTTTTTTAGCTAAGAGCGAGCTACAAAAGAAAAAAATAGTTAAGGATACTTTGTCACTTTTAGACACTGTTTTTATTGACAGAAAGAGTATTAAAAACAGTTTAAATGCATTAGGAGATTTCGGTGCATTTGTTAAAGTTCAAAAAACATATGGTGTAATTTTTCCTGAGGGAACAAGAGTGAAAAGTGAAGGTTTAGGTGAGTTTAAAGCTGGTGCATTTAGAGTTGCACAAAAAGATTATATGGCAATTATTCCTACTGTAATAATAAACTCTTTAGGTTCTGATAGTGTGCACAAAAAGCAAAGACAGCAAGTTACTGTTAAATTTTTACCAGCATTAAAACCATCTACATTTATGAATCAAGAAACATCAAAATTAGCAGAAAGAGTTAAAGGCTTAATTGAGTCAGAATTATTGAAGGAAAAAGATGAAAACTAATTACACAAATTACGATTCAGAATATAGCTTTAAAGTTGAAAAGTTTAATTTTGATGGACCATTAGATTTATTACTTGCATTAGTTAAAGATAAAAAGATCAGTATTAATGAAATTAACTTAGTAGAAATAGCAGATAGATATTTAGAAATTATTTCTCAATTAAAAGAGCAAGATATTGATTTAGCTGCTGATTATTTAGTTATGGCTGCTACATTACTTAAAATCAAAGCAGCTATGGCAATACAAGAACCAGGACAAGAAATCCCTGAAGAAATTGAAGAAGATAAAAGACAAATTTTGAGACAGTTAGCTGAATATGAACAATTTAAATCGATTAAAGAAGCTCTTAAAACATATGAATTAGATAGACAAGATATTTTCATCAAAGATCCATCAAATGTTGATGAATTTATCGTTGATACCAATGACACTAGGTTAGACGGTCATTCTAACCCAGTTAAATTAATTGCTGTTTTAAGAAAAATGTTTGAAAGAGTTTATGCTCAAAAACTTAGAACAGCAAAATTAGAAACATTTAAACTATCACCATCTGATCAATATGGAATGATTAAAGAGTTACTTAGAAAACATGAAAAATTAACTTTCCAAATGGTCTTTTCACAACCAAGTATGGGACACTTTGTTGTTACATTGCTTGCTGTATTAGTTTTAGCTAAAGAACAATATTTAAAAATAATTCAAGAAAAAGAATTTGAAGAAATCTCAATTATTAGAGGAGAACTTTACGATGAAAAATAAAATTTTAGAAGCACTATTATACATTCAAGGAGATGATGGACTTAACTTAGAACAAGTTAAAGACATTTTCTCACTAGCTACTTTAGCTGAAGCTAAAAAAGTAATGCAAGATTTCTTAAGAGAGTTTAATGACTTAGAAAGAGCGCTTAAAGTAGTTAACTTCAATGATGTTTACAAATTAGCAACTAGAGAAACATTCAAAGATTATGTTACAAAAATGGTTTCAGTTGTTAAAAAACAAAGATTATCAAATGCTGCTATCGAAGTCGCTGGTATCATCGCTTACAAACAACCAGTTACAAAAGGTCAAATTGCATCAATTAGAGGTGTTGCATCTGATCAAGTTGTTAATACACTTTTAATGAAAGGTGTTATTGAAGAAGTCGGGATTTCTCCTACACCAGGTAACCCTGTTCTATATGGAGTTACAAACAAATTCTATGATCACTTCAAATTAACAAGTATGAGGGACTTGCCTAAAATGACTGAATTTAACTATGTAGAAGGTGTAGAAGATGAAAATCAAGACTTTGACTTATTCGGAAGTCAAAGAGAAGAATAATTATATTCAAGATGCAAAATTACTATCACAAATTTAGTGATAGTAATTTTTATTTTTCTGATAAAAGTGACTAAAACGAACAAAGAGTATGCTTTGTCCGTTTCATATTAAAATATTTTTATGAAGCAATTAAAGCTGAAGCGGTTGGTAAACTTATTTGATAGATTTTCTTAGAAGACTCCTCAATTTCTTTTCTAGAAATTGCTTGAGAAGATTTTAACTTATTCAATCAAGTCTCACATATTGATTTGATTTCTCTAATTTTGCTTGCCATTCGTGAAGGTAATGTGTCTATGACACTATTCTCAGGTAATTGAGAATAAGCTGATTGTAATACTGCAGTAAATTGTGTTCTTTCTTCATCTGTGATTTTATCTTCTGGTTCTATTGAGGAACATGATATAGCAAATCCTGTGATAGTCATAGTAGGTGCTAAAACACCTGATAAAATTAATAATTTTCTAAGTTTAATTCGTCCCCTTTATATAAATTAAATTTAATTTAGATAAAATATATAACTTTCGTTTAAGTCTTGGAGACTATATTTTTAGCAATTTTAATATCCATTTTGTATGTTGTTCAATACTTTATTAGGTGGTAAAAAATATGTTTTAACTAAAAGTATTGATATTACATTTTTTATTTTATTTAATAAAATAAAAAAATATAATTACATTAATAAAGCAGGTAGAAATGATAGAAATAAAAGCAACATTAAATGATTCAGGAAGAACAATTTTAAAACTTATTCAAAAATATTTGCCTAATTTAAGTAAAGGATTTGTTGAAAAGTTATTTAGGAAAAATGAAATTAAAATAAATGGATTAAGAAAAATTCAAAAAAGTCAAATTGTAAATGAGAATGATGCTATCACTATTTATGGTTTGAGTGAATCTGATTTGCAACAAGAATATGAAGTTAAAAAATCAACTCCAGTTAATTTGAAAGTTTTATATGAAGATCAAAATATTTTAGTTTTAAATAAAGCAACTGGAATTTCAGTTCACGATGAAGATGATTCATTAGATGAACAAGTTTTATCATATTTAAACTATGTGCCTACTGATAGTTTTAAACCAACGCACGTTGGTCGTTTGGATAAACAAACAAGTGGGATCATCACTTATGCTAAAACTTATGAGGCCGCTAGACAATTGAATGATAATAGTGAATTCATCATTAAAAAATATATTTTCATCAGTGATATTAAGTTAGATAACTTTTCTGAACATAAACCTTTTGTAGTTAACAATTGAATTTACAAAGATGAACCAAATAAAAAAATGAAAGTTGCAAAAAGTAATATAAGAGATGCTAAGCAAGCGACAACTTTATTTTATTCAGAAAAAAATCGAAAAATTGCACAAATTAAAACAGGTAGAAAGCACCAAATTCGTGTGACTTTATCAAATTTAGGTTTTCCTATTTACGGTGACAAAAAGTATGGTGGTAAAAAAGAAACTAGATTAATGTTACATTCATATTATGTTAAATATAAAAATATGAAGAATAATTTAAGTTATTTAAATGATTTAGAGTTATATTGCTTACCTAATTGAAAGAAAGGTTAATTATGGAAAAATTAGATATTGAAAAATTAAACCAAATAGTTAAATCATTAATGTTTGAACCTACTAAAGAAGTTCAAGAACAAATTTTGTTAATTTGAAAAGATATTCAAGATGGAATTAAACTTCTTGACAAACTTGATTTATTAAATGTAAAACCAATGGAAAGAATTAATGAGCAACCTATTTTAGAACTCCTACGTGAGGACATTGAAGATATGAGTTATTCAGTTTCAAAAGGAAACATTTTAAATAATGCAAAAGAAAAAGATAGTGACTTTATTTTACTTACAAAGGTGGTTAAATAATGAGTAGAGAATTTTTAAATAAAGGTAATTTTGAAGCTGCATACAATGAACTTCAAAATGATAACAATAATGCAGTTAGCTGCTTATATGAAAAATCAGAACAAGTTTTAATTTCAAGCAATCTACTCAATGGTGTTGTTTTAACTATCAAAGATGTTTTTGCCACAGAAGATAAAATCACTAGAGCTTCAAGTAAGATTTTAGAAAACTTCAAACCTTATTACAATGCTACTGTTGTTGAAAGACTTTTACAAAATGGCGCAATTCCGGTTGCTAAGGTTAATAATGATGAATTAGCTTTAGGAGGTACAGGAACTCATAGTGCTTATGGTTTTATAGTTAACCCTAAAGATACTAAACGTTATGTCGGTGGTTCTTCTTCAGGTTCAGCTGCAACAATGACAAAAAATATAGGCATTGCCTTAGGTTCAGATACTGGAGATAGTGTTAGATTACCTGCTTCATTCAATGGTTTAGTAGGATTTAAACCATCATATGGCGCAATTAGTAGATATGGAATGTTCGCTTATGCTTCATCATTAGATACAGTCGCTTACTTTACTCATAATGTAAATGATGCAATCATTATTGCACAAGCTGTTTTTGGTAAAGATGACAAAGATATGACTTCAGTTGATGTTCAAATAAACAATGCAATTAAAACAAAACCAAAATCAGTAGTTGCTCTTGATTTTAGTTCATTAACAAAAGATTATGTGGATGCAAGATTTAATCAGTTACTCGAAAAATTAAGAGAGCAAGGTATAGAAGTCAAATTAGTGCAACCAAATTTTGATATTTTAAACACAATTTCTATTGTTTATAAAATCATTTCTTTCTCTGAAGCTAGTTCAAATTTAGCTAACTTAAATGGAATAGCTTTTGGTTCAAAGGTTGATGGAAACTCTTGAGAAGAAGTTATGTTTAATACAAGAAGTCAAAAATTTGGAAAAATGGTTCAAGAGAGATTAAGTTTAGGAAGTTACTTTTTATATTCAGAAAATCAAGAAGAAATTTTTATTAAAGCTCAAAAAGCTAGAAGAGTTATTGCTAAATACTTTGAGGACTTGAAAACACAAGGCGATGTTTTAATCTTTCCAGCTTACGTAGGTATTGCTCCATTATTTGAAGATAAATCAAAAAATGGTGTTATGGACTTTATTTTAACTGGTGCAAATTTATCAGGTCACCCATCAATAACAATTCCATTAGGTGAATATGAAAATATGCCATATAACTTAGCTCTTGAAACAAAATTATATTCAGATGAAAAATTATTAGGTTATGCAGAATACTTTGAAGAACTTATAGGAGATTTAAATGAATAATTTTGAAACTATTATAGGAATTGAAATTCACGTTGAATTAAAAACTAAAACAAAAATGTTTTCACCAGCCGGAATTGACTTTAATGCAGAACCTAATACAAAAGCACACCAAATTGACTTAGCTTACCCAGGAACATTGCCTCAAGTTAATAAAATAGCAGTTGAATATGGAATCAAACTTGCAAAAGCTCTTAATATGGAAATTGATGATGAATTACATTTTGATAGAAAAAACTACTTTTATCCAGATTTACCAAAAGGTTATCAAATTACGCAGTTTTTTAGACCAATCGGAAGCAATGGTTATGTAGAAATTCAAACTTCAGAAGGATTAAAACAAATCGGTATTGAAAGAATTCACCTTGAAGAGGATACTGCAAGACAACACCACGACGATTTAGTTACAAAATTGGATTATAATAGAGCTGGAATCCCTTTAATTGAAATTGTTACTTACCCAGTGATTAGAAGTGGTGAGGAAGCTGCATTATATGTTGACATGATTAGAAAAATTGTGCAATTTTTAGATATTTCTGAAGGTAAGTTAGAACAAGGAACATTAAGAGCCGATATTAATATTTCTCTTAAACCTTATGGTGTAGATAAATTTGGTACAAAAGTTGAAATAAAAAATATGAACTCAATTTCTAACATTAAAAAAGCAATTGATAATGAAATTAAAATTCAAAAAGAAAAACTTCTTAAAGGTGAAGAAATATTACAACAAACAAAACGTTTTGATGATCAAACTAACACAAACGTGGTTATGAGAACAAAAACAGGTTCTGTTGATTACAAATATTTTGCAGATCCAAACATTCCGATCATTAAGTTATCTCAAGCATTTATTGATAATGTTAAATTAAATGAGCTTCCAAACCAAAAAGTAAAAAGATATAAAGATGCAAATATTGCAGATATTTACATTAACAGTTTAATTGATGATATACCATTAGCTAATTACTTTGACTCTATTGATTATGATAATAAGGAAGCTTTATCAAAAATTTTCTTCTCAGAAGTAGTTTCATTAGCAAATGCACAAAATAAACACGTTATTGATCTTGATATTAAACCTGAATATTTAGTTCAGAGTTTACAATTATTAAACCAAGAAATTATTTCAAGTAAGTCGCTTAAAAAACTTATAACACTATTACCAAGTTATAAAGGTGACATAAACGACTTATTAGATGCGCACAAATTAAAACAAATAACAGATAAAAATATTATTGCAAGTTATATAGACGCAATTATTAAAAATAATATTTCAATGTTAGATGAATATGAAACTAGACCTGAAAGAGTCATTAAATTTATACTTGGTGCATTAATGAAAGAAACTAATGGACAAGTTAATCCACAGTTGTCAAATGATATTGTTTTAGAAAAAATCAATGAGTTTATTAAACAAAAAAACTAATACAAACACTGATTATAATAAGTTAATAAAACTTAAAAATGTAACTAAAAAAACTAAAAAAACCTTTCATCAAAACTTAATTTTTCCTGAAAGATTTACATTTTTTTCAAAGATTTATGAGTTTATAATCAAGAAATGCTTGATTAGATTTTTCGCAAGCATACTGATTTGAGTTAGAAATGAATCAGATCATAGAAAACGTTTAAAAGTTGTGGATAATGTATATAGTAAATTCACAAGTAGTGAATATAACTTTATTTGATTGTCTACTGCATTTTACTTATTAATATCATTTGTCCCTGTAATATATGTGGTTTTCTTGTTAAACATATTTTTCGGTTTTATTCCAGGCTATAACAATCTAGTTGGAAGCAATTTCCAAGATAACTTCATAACAATTATTATGTCAAGATTCATCCCTGGGTCGCAAAACTACTTACAAAGCATTCAAATGAAAGATCAAGGTACATCTGCATTCAATTTGCAAGCATTGCTACCTAACATTTTCCTATTTTTATCATCACTATATATATCAAGCACAGGATATGGAAAGTTAATTTCAGCAAATAACTACATTTACAAACATAATAAAATTGGTTCATATTGAGGTAATAAAATAAAAGGATTATTCTTAGTTTTATTTGTATCAATATTATTCTGAGTTTTTTCAACAATTGACATCATCATTGAAAAAAAAATAACAGAAAAATATAACGGAACGATTTGATTAAATACGTTTGTTTATATATTAATTTCATTTGTCTTTGTGTTTGTAATGTTAGTCGGCTTATTCAAACTTATTCCATCATTTAAGTTAACCATTAAATCTGTTTATAAAGGAGCTATCTTATCAACCACTCCAATTGTTTTATTAGTATTATTATTTAAAACAATTAATCAACACATTAACTATGACAAATATGGTGGTCCTGTAGGGTTCTTCCTTACGATTGCATTCTTTATAAACTGAGTTGTTTACTTTATGTTCTTAGGTATTGCTTTCAATAATGCATACTATAAAAACTATATCAGTGAGAGAACAATCACAAAGAGAAATTGATTTATTTAACCAGTATACACTGGTTATTTTTATTACAAAAGAGTATAATTAAAATATGAGAAAAATGTTAAAGCTAACTAATGACTATAAGGATAGAATTTTAGAATTCCTTTATGCACAAGACAAATACCTTAATATGATGTTAATTGCAGATATCGAAACATTTGGTCTAGAAGGCGAAAATATTGATAGTTACATTGACTATGTAAATGAAAGACCTGTTTTAATTTTTTATAGATTCCATGATACATTGTTAATTTTCGGAAGAAAATTAAGAGGTAAATACGAAGATTTAGAGAATATTGTTAAAAAATATAATATCAAGAACTTTGTCTATCAAAAAGAACTTTATAACGAATTAAATAATGCATTATCAATAATTATTGGAAATAATATTGTCCCTACTTATCAATATGTTTTAACTTTGAATAAAAAAGATTTTAAGAAACCAACTAATTTAAAATCAACAATGATTAAAATTTCAGATCTTGAAAATATCATTGAAAGTAGAAAATTAATTCCTGAATTTGCAGGGCTATCATCACATACGCTTGATATTAAACACTTAAAAAGATCATTTGAAAAAGGTGCATATTGAGGATATGTGCTAAAAGATGAAAATGAGAAAGTTTTATCACATGCATCAATTAACTGTCAATCAAAAGATGCAGTTATGATCGGAGGTGTTTTCACAATTCCTGAAGCAAGAAAGAAAGGATATGCAAAGGATTGTGTAATGAACATTTGCGAAAGGATACTATACATAGAAAAAACACCTGTTTTGTTTTTCAGTAACAAAATTGCAGGTGCTATGTATTATGGACTTGGCTTCAAAGATTATGATAAGATCGCTTTAACAAAAGTTAAACCTACAATCAAACAAAAATAATTACTTTTATCCCTAAAAATTGTGGAAAAAAGTTTTTTTGTATTATAATATTGTTATTACAAGCTTTTAAAAGGAGACATTGAAATGACTAAAAAAGAATACATTTTAGAAGTTGCAGATCGTGCTGAAATGACACCAAGAGATGTTGAAAGAGTTTTCGATGCTATGGTTTTCGTTCTTAAAGAACAATTAATCATGGAAGATAAAGTTAGATTATCACATTTAGGAATTTTTTCAACAACAGTTAAACCACAAAGAAAAATGGTAAACAAATTCAAAAAATCAGAAAATGATGCTGATTTTATTGTGGTTCCACAAAGACGTGTTGTTAAATATACACCTTCAAAATACTTACGTGAATTAATAGATTTTAAAGCTTAATTTAAAAATGTTAAATATCCAGGAAATTCTAAAAATAACTTTTTAGAATTTCTTTTTATTTCTTCATATTTGACACTACTTTTATTTTTAAAATATTGTAATAATTCTGGAACAGTTATTTTATAGAACTCATCATATAATGAAAAGTACACAATAGCAAAAGAAATGCCTTTATTGCTATGTATAAGGTTTAAATATTCGATTTGATGTTTCTTAAATAATTTTTTAGTGAGTGAATTATTATTTGTACTCTTGGCTTCAAAACAAATAAATTTACCATTATACATACCTACGTAATCCACTGTTGATTTCTTAATTCTAAATGAACCCAAGACATTATTTTTGGTCTTTGATTGAATATTTTTTATATCAAGAGGAGTGCTCTTTTTCTCGATGAATGCAATGTTCTCTTGTCATAAATAAGCTATGGTGTTGTTGATTATTTTTTCTAAAAACATCCCTCTATTTTTATTATTTGAACTAATTTGCATATTCTAATTTCTTCATTCTTAATTCAAGTTCAGCTATCCTATGTTTTATAAAGTCAGATGATCTAACTTTCTCTAATCTTTTCATTTTTAAGAACATTAATCTGGAAATATAAATGTATATAAAAGGATAAATTATGTAGTATCAAAATTGATAATAAAACTTATATGTAACATTTGCTTTTGATAATAGCTGGATGAAAGATTGTGCTAACTCAGCAAATGGAACTGCTATAAAAGTTATTGGTAAAGTTAAGGTAAAGAAAATAATTAAAAACTGAAATATTGGTGTCAAAATAATTGAGTAAACATAAGATATTAAACTAATTTCTCTTATATATGCACTAATTATGGATATAGAAATGAATCAGGGCACGAAATAACCTACAAAAAAGTTTACTGTTTTTTGTTTTCATTTTTTAGGTTTTCAAAATTTATCCAAATCTACATTTAACATAACAATAGTCAAAATATATGATAGTCAATAACCTAAATTCATAACACTATAAGGTCTAAAGGATAAGAATAAAAATGCTATTACGAATAATGGGCAACCGACATTCAATTCTTGATCTTTTTTAAATATTTTTCAAAAATGAATGACAAGTATGAATAAATAAGTTCTTATGATTGACACTGATTTCTTGCAAAATAGAAAATAAATAGTAAGTATAAGAACTTGTAAAATTCCATATTTATCAAACTTTGAAAATATCATTCTAACGAATACGTAAATAGTACCTAGATGTAGGCCGCTAACAATCATTAAATGAACTACCCCCATTTCTTTTAAGGTAGTTAATGTTTCGTTATTTGTAGATGTGTTTATACCAAAAATCAATGGGAAAATAAAATCAGAATATGCTTTATTTTTGTTTAGAAAATGGTTATAAAACATATGTCTTAAATTGAACCAATTATTAACAACAATAACTTTGTTAGGTTTAATTAAAAAATCAATTTCATTAGCTAGCAAGTAATTTGATTTTACTTTAAGTTCCTTCAATGTTCCTCAAATAAATATTTTTGAATAGATAGTTATTTGGTCTTTAGCAGATTTTAATTCAGACCTGTTGAGTATGAATTTGTTCATAAATTTATCCTCAACATAAAGAGCTTTATTGGACATATCAATCACTGTGTAAGTTTCGGAGACACCTTTATTACTGTAGAATCATGCATTTATAATAATATGTTTAAGATTAAAAAATATCAAAAATGTTAATAATATTGCTAACAAAATTACGAAGTCATTTCTTTTTAAAATAATGGAAAAAATAAAGAGTGGAATTAAATATACCAATAAAATTAAATCTGAAGTGACTAGCAATAAACAAAATACAGATAAAATTAAAAAGAAATTAAACCATCTTAAGTTAATTCTATAACCGTTTGCAAGTATTCTATAGTACGAGTAGAAATTCCTTTTATATCTAGCAATTCTCGTCATGAGTGTAAACTTTCATTCTTTTCGCGATGTTTATAAATTAACTTTGCAACTCTTGAGTTTAGACCTAATCATTTTAAAGTCTCAACATCTTTGATTTCTTCCCATTTTATTTTGTATTTTCTTAAACCAACATTAATGACACTAGATGTAGTTGCTAAATCATCTAGGTTGTAATTACTTATATCTGAACTTGTTTTAAGCTTTACTTTATTAAAAACATCTCTGTATGTTAAAGGCTTGTCTGATTCAAATGTAGCAGGAAATAATACATTACCAGCTACTGTATATTTGTAAATTTTATTTTGCTTATTTAGTTCGTCATCTATTTTCTTTGTTTGTTTCATTTCTTTAAATTTAACAACACTTATGAAAACACCTGAACTTAAACAAATAATTACTAATAATATATTGAATCAACTAATCTTTTTCATACATATATTTAGTAAATTTCTTCAAAAATGTACAAAGTAGTAAAAAAGTGCATAAAAAAACACTCAAAGAGTGGTTTGTTAACAATTGGCGGGGCAGAGAGGATTCGAACCTCCGCTGGTGTTGCCACCACTACAGTCTTAGCAGGACCGCCTCTTCAGCCTCTTGAGTACTACCCCAATAATTAAAAAAATTATAATATAAAAAATAGATTTTCTTAATTCAATTAAAAAAATATTTCAACTTTTTAATTATGCTTCTCTAATTCCGTTAAAATAAAAAAATCATGAAAAAAGAAATTACATTATTCGAAATGTTTGCAGGAATAGGTTCGCAATACAAAGCATTAAAAAATATATCTAAGAAATTGAATTTTTCAGTTAAATCACTAGGAACATGTGATTTTTATATTGATGCCATTGTATCATATTTAAGCATTCACTACGGTATATTAGAACCAGAAAATAAGTTGACTAAAGAAGAAATGCTTGATAAATTAAACAAGTATCTTTTTTCTGCCGACTCCAAAAAACCAGTTAATAAAAAATACTTTATGAGAATGCCAGAAAATAAATTAAGAAATTTATTCTCTTATCTTTATTCATATGTTGATAATGACTATATGAGTGAAAGATATGGCTTCAGAGAGAGAGAGAGAGAGCGGTACAGACATTACTGCTTATAACACTTTACCTAAAAGCATAGATATTTTTACTTATTCATTTCCTTGTCAAGATTTATCACAACAAGGTAAACAAAGAGGAATTAACGAAAACACAAGATCAGGGTTATTGTATGAAATTGAAAGAATTCTTAAAAATAATTTAGATAGATTACCTAAGGTCTTATTATTAGAAAACGTTAAAGCATTGGTTTCATCTAAATTCAAAAACGATTTTCTCAAATGAATAGATGCATTGGAAACATTGGGTTATAAAAGTTATTGAAAAGTTTTAAATGCAGTTGATTCAGGTTCGGCTCAAAATAGAGAAAGAGTTTTTATGGTTTCTATTTTAGATGGCGAAGATTTTGAATTCATTCAAAAGAATGAAAAAAACTTAATGCTCAATCAAATCATTGATGAAAATGCTGTTCATATTGATCTGACAAAATTATTAACTTTATACAAAAAGACACCATTTACATTAACTAAAAACAAAATCAATAAGTCTAGATTATTAGGATACACTAATTTCAATAGTGAATCTTACATTTATAAAACAGATCACAAAGGCCCTACATTAACAGCTTCTGGTGGAAATGCAAGACTAAAATTCTTATTAGAAGAAGAAAAATTAGTTTTAATAAATTCAGAAGAAGCATATCTATATATGGGGTTCGATAAAGTTGATGCATTAAAGGTTCGCCAAACCGGTTTAGTTCATGAAAATAAAATGATTTTTACAGCCGGAAACAGCATATCTGTTGAAGTTTTAGAAGATATATTTACTGAAGTTATTAAAAAATATTTTTAATTATTATGAATTTTGAATCTAGTGAATTTGTAAATTTAAAAAAACAAATTAAAATTTATAGCATTTTAAACGTATTTTCTAAAGAAAACAGCAAAAATCATTTTAATGCAAAAATCTATTGCTTTTTTGATTCAAATGGACTATTAATTTATTGATATATAAAATTTCTTGCAGGTACATCCTTAGATTTAAAAACTACTACAAGATGATTTAAGGATAAAACCACCACATTTAAATGTAGGGAAAAATTATTTTCACTTATCGGTAGCAGTTTAAAACAAGAACCTAGAGAAAACAAAAATGATAAAAATATCTTATTTTTAAATAATCAGGAATTAGCTGCTCTGAATTATTATGTTAATTTTGATTATAAAGGAACTTTTAATAACTTAATTGGTGTATTAAAAGGTAATAATCCAACAGGTAGTTATGAAAAACCCAACAGTTCCGAAGTAAAGTCTAGTTATGAAAATCTAAAAAATAATCCACTTATGTATTTGGATATTATTAAAGACAATTGATATTACAATAGTTTTAAGAACTTTATAGCAAATGAAGATGATTTCAACAATCTACTTAGCACTTTAAAAAAAGAAAATGATTTTATTAGTTACTTCAAAAATAGTGGTAATAATTCATTTTTACCTATTCAAGATTTAATTCATACAATTGAATACGAAAATAAAACAAAAGGTCTTAATGATGATGAAACTAGAAAAGAATTTAGAAATAAAATAAAAAGAGTCAAAAAACCACTAGAAACATTATTTAAAATTCAAAATGAAATAGAAAATCAAATTTCAAGAACTAGATCAAAAGTCCAAAAAATTCCTACTGAATCAATTCAATCATTTAATTTAGAAGAAAATACAATAATTGAAAGAGCTCATATTTATCCTGTTTACAAAATAAGGGAAAGAATAAGAAATGAAATAGAAAAATTATTTTCCAAAATCATTGTTGATTCAAGAGATAAATTTAAAACAGATGCATTAACGATGATTTATGATGCAAATAATTTGTTAAATTTATCACCTGATATTCACGAAATTTATGATAAACAGAATCTTATTTATTGAGACACAAGTGGAAAGTTGTGCTTTATTCGCAAGGATAAAATTTCAAATGATAGTCAAGAAAAGTTAAGTAAATCATTTAATCAAATTAGAAATTTAACACCTGAAATGAAGAAATATTTACAAATGTATTTTGATGAAATGGCAAGCACTTATATTCATAAAAAAGATTAGCTTATGTGTGGAATAAAAGCTAAAAATGTATAAAATTTATAACATCTATAAATATAAGGAGTTTGTATGGAAAAAAAATATGAAAAATTAGCTTCTAGATTAGAAAAATATATGTCAATTGAAGCTATTTCTAGATTTGAAGAACCAGTTGCAGATGAACTAAGAAAAAATATTAAACCAGGTTTTGAAATTTCACGTGATGCATTTGGTTCAATTATTTTCTTCAAAAAATCTAAAGTTGCTAATGCGCCTAAAGTTATGTTAGCTGCTCACATGGATGAAGTTGGTTATATGGTTAAATCAATTGCTGAAAACGGAAACATATTAGTTACAACAATTGGTGGTGTTTGACCATCTGTAGTTATTGGAACAAAAGCAGTTGTAGTTTCATCAAAAACAAATGAAAGATTTTATGGTGTATTTGGACACACAAGTATCCATATTATGGATAGAGACAAAATCACAGTTGCACTTAAAGAATCAGACTTATTTGTTGATTTAGGTTTCAAATCTAAAAAAGAAGTTGAAGAAGCACACATTCAAATTGGGGACAAAATTTTCTTATCTGGAGAAACAATTCATTTTGCAAATAACATTATTGGTGGAAAAGCAATGGACAATAGAGCAGGTGTGACTGCTTTAGAATTTATCGCAAATAATATTGCTGATTTAGAATTAGGATGTGATGTTTACTTAGTAGGAACAGTTCAAGAAGAAGTCGGAACAAGAGGTGCTAAAACATCAGTTTCAATCATTAATCCAGATGTTGCTTTTGCTGTTGACACAGGCGCTGCACACGATACAACAGGTGCAAAACCTGGAACACCAGTTTTAGGTAAAGGAGTAAGTCTTTTAGTTAAAGATGGTGGAACATTGCCAGATCCAAAATTAATTAATGTATTAACAAATATTGCTGCTACAAAAGAAATTCCAGCTTACAAATATGTTGCCGAGGGTGGAGGCACTGATGCAGCTGAATTACAATTTGCTCCTGGTGGCGCTGCAGTTATGACAATTTCAATTCCACAAAGATACTTACACAGTCCAATTGGATTAGCTTCACTTGTTGATATTCAAGCTACAATTGATTTAATGACCGAATTTATCAAAGCATTTGATAAAGAAATGTATGAAGGAAAATTAGCTTACAAATAGTATTGAATTTTGAAATTAAAAGTAGATAGAAAATCTATCTGCTTTTTTGCTTTAAATTAGTTTTTAGACAGCTTGATAAGGCTATCATTTAGAGCTAAAAGTAATATAATATAGAAAATTTAATAATAGATTCAGGAGGTACGAGATTATGGCAAAAGTATTGTTCATACTTATAATAATTGTTTCAATTATTGTTCTTTTACTCTTAGTCTACTTGCTTTCTGTGAACTTATTTAAACAATCATTACAAAAATTTAGTATACGCTCAAAAGATGCGATAACTAAACAAAATCATCAAAATCAATCTTTATATTCAAAAGTTAAAACAACGACTTATTTTAATCACGAGCTTGAGAATATGCTTAATTCATTGATTGAAGTGAAACAAAGTATCGAAACTATAAATCAAGAAATTTCAGTTAAACTTTCTGAACTTGATGAATTGCTAGCTGAAAAACAAAAAGTTAAATCTTACAAAAAATATAAAGCAATTAAACAACAACAAAAAGAAGTTTCTAAAAAACAAATAGAATTTAACAAAATTTCAGATGACTATTCAAAGAACTGAAACAACATTGATGAAATCACTTCAACAATTCTGGAGATTAGGGACTTTTTAAATGGCAAGCTTAAAAGTTATGAGAAAGCAATACCTAATCAATATGAAAATCTTCAAAAAAAATTAGCTGAATTATCAATTCAAATCACATTAATTGATGATCTTAAAGTTAAAGCTGATTTCTTAAGAGCTCTTGAAAACATAACAAAGAGAAAAGAAGAATTGGAAAACTATACAAAAATCATTTTTGCATCAAAAAATATTGAGTATTCACTTTTTGAATCTCTACCAAAAGTGGTTGAGCAAGCTATAAAAGATAAAAATAACGAGCAAATTAAAGGTAAATTAATAGAGTTAAAGGATAAAACCACAGCACTTCAATCAGCTATTAAAGGTAAAAATACTGCTGAAACTTTAGATGCAAATATTAAGTCAGTTTATAGAACTTTTTACAAATTAGTCAACCTTGTTAATTCAATGTTTTCTATTAAAGATTTCATTGATCAAACAATTCCAATTATTCGTGATTTATATTCTAAATTGAATAAAACTCACAAAAACATACTTGCACCAAATAGTATTCAACAAAGAAATTATGAAGCAGTAAAGAACGCATTTGACAAAATCAAACAATCTTTTGAAAATAAATCATTAAAAAACATCCAAACATTAGTTCAAGATTTAGTTGTTAAATATGAAAATTATGAAAAAACTAATGTAGTTATTGAATCAAAATCTAAAGAATTAAAAGAACTAAATGATAATTTTCAAATTCAAATTGATGAAGCTATTGATACCTATTTATCTTGCATTTATCATCCTGAAATCCCAGATGATCCAAAAATAAATAAATTAAGATCTGAATTAATTTATTTATATGAAAGAAATTTCAAAAAACAAAAGTCCTGAAATAAAATTAAGACGATTTGAGATGAATTCATTAGTAAATTAGCTACTTTAATTAAAGTGATTTCGCTCAACGCAAAATACAAAGAAATTTATAACAATATAAGATTAGAACTTCAAAGAAATGACTCATTTATAAATAATCAAGAAACTTTTGCTAATTACATTGATATTAGCAAAAGTATTGAGAATGTAATTAAAGAAGAAAATAATTATAAAAATGCTTATTTAGCACTTAAAAAGTTTTTAATAAAGGAGAAATATGTACAGTAAAATTTTGATTCGTTACGGCGAGTTAGTGCTGAAAAAGAAAAACAGAAAACAGTTTATTAATCAACTTGCAATTAATATTAAACACATTGTTGGTGTAGCTCCAGAAGTTGAATTTGACAGAATGTATTTACCTTATTCAGAAGAAAATATGAATAACTTAAATTATGTATTCGGAATCAGTTCATACTCACCGGTTATGGTTGTTGAAAATAATATAGAAGTTTTCGGAAATGCAGTTTTATCATCAATTAGATCTGATTCAAAAACTTTTAAAATTGCCGCTAGAAGAAATTACAAAAAGTTTGAATTCTCATCAGACCAAATTAACAATTACCTAGGTGGTGTAGTCTTAAAAAACACAAATCTTAAAGTCGATGTACATAATCCTGATCAAACTTTTTATGTTGAAGTTAGAAACGGAAAAACTTACATTTTCTCTGATTACACTAAAGGTTTAGGAGGTTTACCTGTAGGAGTGTCAGGTAAAGTTCTTCACCTTATTTCTGGTGGTTTTGATTCTCCAGTCGCTGCTTGACAAATGATGAAAAGAGGACTCAAAGTTGACTTTTTAACCTTTATCACACCCCCTCAAACAGATATTAGAACTGTAGAAAAAATTACAAATTTGGTTAAAGTTTTAAATAAATATCAAGTAACATCAAACTTATTGATTGCAGATTACTCACACTTAATGAACTACATTTCATTTGTTTCAAAAGAATCATACAAAATCACTTTAATGAGAAGAAGTTTTTACCGTATAGCTGAGCAAATAGCACAAAAATATAATCAACAAGCAATTTCAAATGGTGATAATTTAGGTCAAGTTGCATCTCAAACAATTGAATCATTATCAACAATTGGAGAAGCGACAAGAATGCAAATTTTACGTCCATTATTAACATACGATAAAAATGATATTATTGATATTGCTAGAAAAATCGGTACAGAAAATATTTCAATTATTAAAGCTAATGAAACTTGTGAACTATTTGCGCCTAAAGAACCAGTTACAAAACCTACAATCCAGGAAGCTTTAAGACTTGAAAATGAACTTGAAAATATTAAAGAACTAGAGCAAGAATTGCTAAATTCAAAAATTGAATTAGTTAAAGTCAAAAAAGAAATTTAAGCTGTATAGCTTATTTTTTTATGCAACTTAAAACTTTTTATTTCTATGCCATAGAGCTTTTAGTTTCATACATAAAAAAATAAATTATTTATAATAATAAATAATTATGAATACACTACTTAACAAAAATATTAATAAGCAAAATTCAAAAGTTTCAAGAAAAGAAAATCCACAATCATTTTTAGGCTACAAAACTGGTGACGTTGCTTCAGCAAAAATAATTACATCAGGTTCAAAGTTTATAAAACTTCACGACAAATATGGTAATTCATTTTTGATTTACAGAAAAGATATTACAGATTTTACACATCATCAAATGTCAGATTTATTTTCAATTGGCGACATTATCAACTTTATTGTTTTAAATTTTGATAACAATAAAAAACAAGGTTTAGGTTCATTTAAGAAAAATCATCCAAACCATCAAGGGAAAGACTTTTACAAAAGAGAAAAATATTACAATGAACTAAAAGCAACAAAAAATGGATTTAGAAATTTAATTAATTACACAAATAGTTATTTTGTTGAAAATAAGAAATACGACAATAAAAATAATAATCACAAGAATAAGTAGTTAAATGCAAGTAATTTCAATTAAGAAAAATTATTTTCAATCTCAACACGAGTTGCAAATTCAACAAAAGCAAGCTTCAGAAGTAATTGATAAAATTAAATCTTTAAATTTTGATGGTTCATCATATTTAGGTTTCGATGATATTGCATTAAACTTTGGACTCAACGGTGTAGATAAAATAATTCAATTTTGCAACAATTTATATTCAACAAATATTTCTAAGTTAATTATTTGAACTTCTAAAACAATTGAACTGTCAATTAAAGCTGCAATGGAATTTATTTTTGGACAAATCGATATTAATAAGGATAAGAAAATTGAATTAATCTTTATTAATCCATCAATTCCGATTAATAAAATCGAACAGTTAATTCAAACTTTTAAAAATGGAATTGGCGATAACGTTGGTTTTATGTTTTTAAACGAAACCGGAAATAATGATTATGAAAATGAATGAATTTCATACATTACAAATATTTTTGAGCAACATTCAAATGAATTTATGATCAAAAATCATATGTTTTATGTAGGTAGCAAAACTAATTTTTCAAACTTAAGCAAATTTAAATTTGCAAGCAGCAATATTTTATTTGTTTCAAATGATGTCCATCCAGAATATAGTGTATTAAGTGAAATTGGATTATTGATTATGTCGCTTCAGGGGATTAATATTCAAAAAGTTATTCATGGTTATGTTGAAGCTTCAAAAAATATTCTTAATCCTGATGTTTATTTCAACAGAGCACTTGAATTGGCTTTATTAATCAACGAAAGTGTTCTTAAAAACAAAGAAGATGGATTTGCTAATGTTTTTGTTTCATATGATTCATTTTTAAATAATTATTTCGCTTGATTTGCAAATCAATTCAATAATACAACTAAGCAAATTAAAACAATCAGCACATCAATAAACTTTCCACAGCAAATTGCAACTTATACTCAACCATTGCTTTCAGGAAAAGGGAATAAATTTGTTACTTTTGGTTTAATTAAACAAAGATTCTTTGATTATCAGTTATCTTCAAACCTTGAAAATGATGACTTAATTGACAAGTTTCAAAACTTATCAATTAATCAAATTAAAGATGAAACTTATCAAACTTTTGTTAATTATTTATCAAGTTTTAATAACGAAGTTAACTCAATTACAATTGAAATTGCAAACAATTTTGAAGAAACTTTAGGACAATTAATCTCATTATTGTACTGAAGTAGAATATTTTATTGTGTTTTAAATTCACTCAATCCATTTGCAAATTAAAACTTTTAATACTATGAGCAAGCTATAAAAATTAAAAGCTTGCTTTTTTATTTTAGCTTTGTTAAAAATAGTTTAACAATTTTTGCAATTTGCTTGTTTACTCTTTAATTTGGTAAAATTTTATGAAATTAGTTTTATATACACTTATAGTGTATATAAGAGAGGTGATTATGAAAAAACAAAAAAAGTTAACGTTAATTTCATTAGCTGCAATCTTAACTTCAGCTAGTGTTGTTTCTGCGTCTTGTCAAGCACCAGGTTCATCAAAACCAATCGGTAGATGAACTGATTTAAACGATGGTGATGCACCAATCATCAATAAACCTGAACCGGTTGATCCAACTCGTGGAATTAAAATTACTGAACCAGGAGCAAATAATGGCAATGGTTCTCAAAACGGAGGTAATGATTCAAACCAAAACCCTGATGGAAAAACTGATGTTGAACGTGCCAAAGAAAAATTATCTAAACGTCTTGTTTCAAATAACTTCATATCAAAAGATCAAAAAATTAGATATGTTGCATTAGGAGATTCAATCACTGCAGGATATGATGGAGCGCTTCCAAAGGATTATCCAGGTAAATTAGAAGCTAACGGAGAAATCACCGGAGCTTCTTATGCTGCGTTTTTAGCAAGATTACTAAATCAAAATTCAAATAATAGACTTGAATATTTTGAAAACTTCGCAGCTTCTGGTGCTCGTATAGTTGACTGATTTAAAATTTTCGGAATCGACTATGACAACCCTTACAACGACACACCTGATTGACCTGCTGTTAACAAAACTTTCAAAAATAAAAATATGCAAGAAATGGGTCCAATCATCAAGGAACAATTAAAAGAAGCAAACTTAGTAACTATGTCAATTAGTGCTAATGACTTTTTCTTCTTGCTAATTGATACAGTTTCAAAAAATAGACCAATGGAAATTGTTAATGAATTCAGAAAAGAAAAACCTAACTATGGAAAGATTATTGAGTTTTTCAACAAAGTTCTTACAAACACACTTCCAGAAGTTAGAAAAAGAGCTTTACTTTTAGTTAATGAACTTAAAAAACTTGCTCCAAAAGCAAACATTAACTTAGTAGCTTACCCATTACCACTTTCTGGTTTCAAAAGAGCGATTGACAAATTCTTCCAATCTAAATTAGGAAACATTCCAGTAGATCCAACTCAAGTTTTATTACAACAAATTAACAGCTCATTGTATGATGTTGCGAAAATTACAGATGTTAATGTTCTAAATGCATACAATGTTGATTATTGATCTGCTCATTCAGATGAAATTTCTGATGTTTATATTGATATTCACCCTAACACAAGGGGATACAAAAAAATGGCTATGGATATGTATATTAAACTTACATCTCCATCTTTTGACCTCGCAAATTTTGATCCAACTTATAACTTTAACCAAGATTATTTACTCACCGACTCTACAACACTAAAATACCAAATCGAACCTTTTGTATCTAACTTACAATTATTTGGGTCTGATACAAATTCATATTTAGATTCTTCAATTCCATTCATTGATGAAATTAACAAACTTAGAACTCCATACAATTACCCTAATAGACTTTTAAGAATGTCAGCTACATTTAGAAATGTAACTGCTTCAGCAATTAATGGTCTTACAAATAATGAAATTTATAAACAACTTGATCCAGAAGGTAAATTAAAGGAATTAATTCTAGATACAGAAAACAATGGTGAAAATGGTTTTGTTACAATCATTGAATCTATTGTCAATTCAGGATTAATTCAACAAATTTACTTAGATTTCCAAAATGAATTATCAAGATTAAACAGAGAAGACAAACTTGAATTAATGGAAATTCCTCAAATTTTCATTAAATCAGTTCTTAAAGAAGAAAACTTATTCAAACTTATTAGAGCAATTGCGTCTTCAAAATTCATTACATATAAAAAACCTGAATTAATCTCAGCTCTTCAAGGTGTAATTACAAACTTATTTGCGCTAAAAAGTGAAATGATTTCAGATGCAATCACAGGTCTTGCTTACAAATATGTTGAACCTTTCAAAATTGAAAAAGATGATCTTAAATCATTAATCACTCAAATTGTAACTAATCCAAATATTTCGAAAGTTATCGGACTTGCACTTGAAAGTTTCATTAGTAACTCTGAGCAATTTGCACAAGTAGAAAACTTACAACAATTAATCAAAGTTTTCTTATCAGATAAAGAAAATATTAAGAAAATTGCAAACTCAATTTCTGATTTTGCGTGAGACATTGTTTCAAATGATGTTACCAAAAATATCCTTAAAGACATTTTATGAAACTTACTTGAAAACAATGGATTATCAAGCCAACTTATCAAAGCTCAATCAGATAATTTTGTTGATAGTTTATTAAACAATATAACAAGTTTAAAACCAGACTCAATTAAAGAGTTTATTTCAGATTTTATTTCTCAATTTGCTGACTTATTAAATCAAAATGAATCAGCTTCACTTGACAACATTAAACAAATTACAACTCAAGCAGGAAAAATTGCTATTGATAATTTTGTTGCTAAAATGAACAACTCAGATTCTGAAGAAGAAACAAACGAATTTAATGTTTTCAAAATTCTTAAATTCATTAATGATTCAAAATTAGTAACAAATAATCAAACATTTATTAAACAACTTATTAAGAATGTTTTAAACAATCTTGATCGTTTAAACATCCCTTCAATGGTTGCAAAAGCATTATCATCAACAAAAATTACTTCATTTGTAGGTGAAGAAAATATCGATTCACTTGTTAATTCATTGCTTAAAAATCAAAACTTACATAACCTTGTAAATTACTTAGTTGAATCTTATGTAGATAATTTTGCAGAATTTGCTGATGTTGAAGATTTAAACGCATTAATTCAAAAATTATTAGTAATTCCTAACTTAGAAACTGTTAAAGAACACCTTGAGAGATTAGTTGCTGACTTAACTGATGATCAACTTGCTTCTAACTTACTTGGTAATGTACTTAAATCGGTTGCTAAAAAATACAACCAAGCAGCTAGCGATGAACAAATCACAGCATTTGTTAACGACTCAAAAGTTGAATTATTAAACTTTGTAAAATCATTAGACATTATTAATCCACTTATTGATTTTGTGTTTAGTCAACTTGAAACAATTAAAACAAGCAGCACACCTTATGCTGATATAAGGGTATTACCTTCAAAAATTACTGATTTCTTAAAATCAAAATTAGCTTCTGACCCTATTGCTTTAGTTAAAAAAGTTGCTAACTTAGAAACATTTAGTTCTTATGCACCTATCTGAAAAGAAATTATTAAAAATGTATTTACTGAATTAAATGAAAACAATGCGGTTGTTTTAAAAATCAGAGATATTTTAATTTCTACAGTTTCTTCAAATGAAACTTTAGCTAAATATGCAGATATTGATGAAGTCAAAACAATTGTTAACAAGATTTTTGATACAGAACAAATTAATTCACTAATTCCAAATGTTTTTAATTTAATTTTTAACAACATTACAGAATTAAAAACAGTTGAAAACATTACTGACTTAATTAATTTAGTAATCAACAAACCTGAATTCAAAACTATATTAACTTCAAACATCAAACCAATTTTAGATAATGTGGTTACTGATTTAACAATTAACAAAACTCTTACAAAAGTGTTTGTAGTTTTACTTGAAAAAGCAGGATTTACTTACGATGCTAAATTCAATTCAATGTTAAATACTGTATTTGCAAACTTAATGAATAACTTAAGTGCAGATAATAAACTTAACAATTTAATTGCTGAAGTTATTGCGTTATTCGATAATGAAAACATTACATTAAGCAGTTTAACTTCACAATTACCAAATGTAATTCTTAAAAACTTGAAGGTGACAGAATTTGAGTTTATTAAAAATCTTTTAAGTGCACCACTTAGTGACATTGAAAAAGCTTCATTAAAAGAATTTATTCAATCATTATTATCACAACTTAAAACAAATGATAAAGTTTCAGAATTTATTAATAATTTAAATCTTGATTCTGTTGCTACAAAACTTAATGTTTCAGCAGACGAACTTAAACAATTACTTAACGACATTGTTGTTTCAGAACCTCTTGTAAATATCGGAACAAGTTTAACTGACTTTATCTTAAATAACCAAGAACAAATTGCTAACTTATCTTCTTTAACTGATTTAGTGGTTTTAGTTCTTAAGGATGTTAACTTTATTCACGATGTTAAGGGTTCACTTAAAACTGCATTCGATGCATTAAAATCAAATCCAACAATTAAGAAAATGGTTACTGGATTTATAAGTAACCTTGTGAAAACAAATGAATCAATTAGTTGATTACTTCAAGATGTTCAAAACATTGATGGATTACTTTCTGATTTATTTGACTTATTACCAAACTACAGTGATACATTCAACATTTTTGCACATATCTACAGTGGTCTAGAAGAGTTTAATCAAAATGGAAACTACACAAAATTATCCGATTTAGGTACATTAATTTTAAAATCATTTGCAGAAGAATTTGGTGGAGAAAATCAAGAAACAAACATTATCAAAGCAATCAAGATTTTATGTGATAGCTTACTTTCAAAACACAATCAAGATATTAATCAAATTATCAGAAATGTTTACAACAAGATTGCTACTGATTCACAAATGTTTGAATCAATTTTCGCGAAAGTTCCTGCAAACTTAAAAGAAAAGATTGAAAATTATGTTTCATTTGATAACTTAAAAGAATTAGTTAAATTCGTTTTAAACAATGACTCATTCAAAGTTGTATTCTTAAATCAACTTACAAATGTTCTTAATTCAATTGCAACTGCAGAGCAATTTACAACTTACAATGATTTAATAATCACAATTCTTAAAGGGCTTGATTATGAGCAAATGAAATCTAACTTAAGTAATTTCATTTCTGAATTATTTGAAAACGAAAATAACAAAGTTATATTAAAAGAGTTAATCAATAATGTTGTTAAATCAACTCTTCCTGACTTATATTCACAATTAAGCAAAGACTTTGTAAGTGATTTAGTGGATAATTTAATCCCATTATTAAATTCATTAAATATTTATCAACCTGTATTTGACAAGGTATTTGAAGTTCTTTCAAATGCTAAAAATGCAGATGAACCATTAAGTGTAATTAAAACATTACCAAATGAAATTGTTTCATTAATTGTTGCTGAATTTAACAAAGATAAGCAAGCATTTGTAAACAAAATCTTAGCTTCTCCTATTTATTCAGAAAACAAGCAATTCATCAAAAACTTATTACACTACTTAGTTTCAACAATCTTAGTTAAAGATTCAACAATCACAAAATTAACTTCAATGATTAATGATGCAAATTTAGGTGAATTAGTTTCATCAGAAGGCGCATCACAAGTAGCTAACGATGTTTTAAGAAATAGTAATTTACCAACATTACTTAACTCATTAGTTGATGCAATTGTTGATAATGATTTATTAGACTCGATCTTCACAAATCCTAAAGATGTTATTTTCAAAGCTCTTAAAAATTCAAATGTTACAACAGAGCACAAATATGAACTTGCAAGTGTTATTCATACAATTTTAAGTTCAAACGGTTTAGATAAACTAATGCATAAAGCATTAAATAAAATGCTTGCTGACCAAGGTTTATTGTCTTCAGAATTACCGCTTGAATTCTATACAGCACTTAAACAAACATTAAATCAATTAATTAACTACAACCCTACAAACACAATGGTTGATCAATTAATTGAAATCGTTAATGCAGGTCTACAAGAGTCAAATAGTTTAGATGAATTAATCAAGTACATTACTTCAAATGTAAAATCATTATTAAACATTAAAGAATTCGGATACATTAAAACATTATTAAATTCAAACATTTGAAATCACTCAGATCAAATCAAAGAATTAGTTTCTAATGTAATTTCTAAATACTATGTTGATGAAAATATCCAAAAAGTTGCAGCAATGATACCTGTTGCATCAATTGCTGATAAATTAAAAATTGATGCTCAAGTTTTATCAGACTTATTTATTGATATTCTTAAGTCACAAAATACTAAAGACATTATTAATTTAGTAAAAAACTTTATTATTGATAATAATTCAACACTAAGAGAAGCAAACTCATTTGACCAATTAGCTATTGCTATAGCTTCAGATGAAAACTTTGTTGCTTCAATCAAACCAAAAGTTCTAAACATAATTGAACAGATAATGACAGGAACAAATGCACTTGAAAAACTTTCACAAGCTTTAGCAGCATTTATTAAGAACCCGGATTATGCAAAATATTTTGCAGGTGTTCAAGAACCTGAGCAATTAGCTAAAAACATTATTAACATTTACTCAATTATCGATAGAAACTTTGGTGTTTCAGAAATCGCTTTTGATGCTTTAATTAACTACATTAAAAAATCAGGAATTACAAACTTCTCAATTTCATCAGTTATTTCTTCATTTACTAAAACAATTAAGGAAAGAATTTCAGAAGATCCATCTGCATTTGAAACAAAAGTTGTTTCAACATTCAAAGAAGTCATTACTTCTGACTTATTCACAAAGAGCAAGGATGATTTACTAAAAATTATTGACAACATATTCAATGTAATTCCTGCTAACGAATTAGCTACAAGTATTGTTAACCAAATAATGTCAAAAGCAGGAAATTCAATTGAAAACTACTTCTCTAGAGATGAATTAATTGCACTTCTTGAATTTGTCTTAAGTAATGAACACTTTAAAAACTTATTTGAAAAGATTGCATCTAATGCAATTCAAAGAGCAAATGAATTTGTTGATGTAACTTCTTACGTTGATATTATCAAGAAAGCGTTTGTTTTAATTAATCCTCAATCAGTTAAAGAAGATACAACCGGATTATTAAATGGATTATTAACTAACCAAGTTACAAAAGATTTTGTTTATAAATCACTTGTGAAATTATTTGGAACCTTAAACATTGAAGTTACTCCTCAAGTTGATAAATTGTTCAGAGATTTATCAAATAACTTAAAATCAGTTGTTGATTCACTCGAACTTGTAAATCCCGCCTTGGATATCTTCTTCGATAAGTTAACAGAAGCCTCACAAGCTGAAAATAAACAAATCTTAGCTATATTAGGTCAAATTCCACAAGCATTATCAGATTTAATTAACAAACAAGTTCTTTCGGATATTAAAGGATTTGTTGACAGAATCATTAATCTCGACGTTGTTACTGATAACTATGAAACAATTATTAACTTAATTCCTAAAGTAATAATTGCGTTAAGAAATAATGGAACAATTACAAAACTTGTAAATTCACAAATCAAAAAGCTTTCTGATTCAAATACATTATTCAAATACACAACTAAAGAACATTTAGGAAACTTTGTAAATGAACTTATTTCAATTAGTGAGATAGATGATTTACTTATTGAGTTTGTTCCATGATTACTTGAGGATAAATCTTGAACAAATTACATCAATTTACCACTTGATGTAATTGAAAAATTCAAGACTAACTCAGAAAAAACCGAATCACTTAAATCAAAAATTCAATTAATCATTGAAAAAACACTCAAGTTTGACTCAACTAAAGTTATTGTTTTAGATTTAATCAATACATTCGCTAGAAAATACAATATTCAATTAGCCGGAATTAATTTAGATAAAGTTGTAGGTGACTTATTACAAAACTTAAACTCATTTGCAATCTCTGCTAAATTATTACCTAATGTTGCAAATATCTTTGTTGACACATTTATTTCAACTAAAGATACAAACCAAACTATAAGTGCTGTAGTTGAATACATCAAAGGATTACTAAAATCAGATGCATACAACATTGTTAAATCATTATTCAAACATTTATCAACATTAGCAGTTAACCAAGATGAAGTTATTAAATTAGTTAATGCAATAATTGAAACTATTAAAGTTAATGATGAACTTAAAGAAACAATCATTTCTAAGTTACCATTAGATAAATTACTTGAAAGCTTCGGTATTACAAAAGACCAAATCAAACAAGCTTATGATTTAGTTGTAAAAATGCCTGAAGTTAAGGATTTAATCAACACAGTCTTAAGATTCTTATTCAAAAACTGATCAAGTTGAGCTAATGCGAACTCATTTGATGAATTAATTGTGATAATTTTAGAAACACCTGATCTTAAAGAATCAATTACAAACTTAGTTTCTAGAATTATTTACACAATCACAAGAGATCAAAATGTTCAAGATATGGTTGCAACTGCTGCTGTAAGATATCTTCAATCATCACCTTACGCTTCAATTTTCAATGACATCAGCGATCCTACGCATTTAGTTAAATCACTTTTAGCTAACATTGAAGGAATTGATAATGAATTAAACATTATTGAGCAAGTTGCAAATTCTATAGTTAAATTATTATTACAAAGACAAACTAATATCACGACTTTAGATATTACTTCAGCCATTACAAGTGCACTTGGTGCAATTACTAAACAAGAAGGATTCGAACAAAAAGCAATCAGATTGCTTAACTTAGTAATCAACTCACTTAAACAAGCAAATCATCAACAAGATTTATACTCACTTATTACAAATGCACTTCACTTATTTGAGAACAGAATTAACTTAGGTGAAATTATTTGAAATATCTTTGACGACGAAACACATAGTTACCTAGAAGAAAAAGTTATTTCTCAAGATTCATTTGTACAGTTAGTTAACTCAGTTGTGACTTCTGATGAATTAAAAGCATTAATCACAGAAGTTTCAAGTTACATTGTTGAAAATAACCAATTCCTAGAAAACACAACTACTTTCTACGATATTCTTAAGATTTACTTAAATGTAAATGAAAATGTTAAAAGATTTGGTGATTTAGTTGAGGGAATAATTGTTAAAACACTTAACAATGACATTAGTAAAGGTGTTGTTAAAAAATTACTTAATAGATTTATCAACTTCCTTGAAATTCCAAGAACAAGTGAACTTGAAGAATTTATTCCTACATTAATCGATAACTTACCAGTTATCTTACAACGTGCCGGAATATTCAGATCAGTTGTAGATAGCATTGTTTCGACATACAAAAAATCAGCTTCATTCAGTGAATTTGGTTCAAGTGTTGTAGGAGCAGTTGTTAAAGGAATTGACTTTACAACATTCAATACAGTTAAGAAGATTCTTCTTGATCCGTTTATTCAAGATAATAAACAAAAAATTATCGACTTATTCAGAAGCATCATTACACAAATGCTTAATAATAAACAAAAATTAACAAGAGTTATTTCTCAATTTGGTTTAGGAAAAGCGTTATTAGGTACAAACGATTACGACACAGCAATTAACAATATGGCTGTTAATGCATTAGGAAACGAAAACTTAATTAACTTATTAGTTACAGTATTCACTGATGTACTTGATAGATCAGAAGATTATGCTAAACGTAATTCATTCTCATCTGTGCTTAATGAAATCTTTGTTTCACCTAAATCACCTCAAATTAAGCAATATATTGTTCAATGAGTTAACCACATTTTAGATAATGAAGATGCTGAAATTTCTCATGGTATAGGACTTATTATTTCAAATATGTTCAAAGGAATGGGATTTGCATTTAATGATTCAGATTCACAAATCTTTGACAACATGGTTTCAGGATTATTCAAAACTCTTAGAGGTTCAGATGAACTTAGAACTATTGTTGACAATATTTATGAATTAATTCAAAAAACTGACTTTGAACAAATCGAAGACAGAATTAAAGCTCTTAAAGATATTGTTATTCATGGTATTATGTCAATCATCTTGAATAAAAATGGAAACATTTCAATGAATAAAATTCTCGAAAAAGGACCATTCGTTGGAAAAATTATCAAGAATATGGGTAATGGTACTTTTGTCAAATTTATCAACAGATTGTTTGAAAGCTCAACATTACAACCTGAAAAAACTGGTATTTACAAGATTATTGATGGTCTGATGAATCCAAATCAATCTTCATCATCCTCATCATCTTCATCTAACAATAATCAAGGAAGCTCATCATCACCAAAATACAAATTTGAGTTTGACGTAAGTATTTTTGAAATTGTGGGTAGAGTTAAAGAATTTATTAAAGAACTTTACATTCCTATCTGAGAATATATGTTTGAAGAAATTCAATCAGGTAGATATAACACAAGTCTTAGAAATAATGCTTACAAACAAAATGATGCATATAAAGCAGTTTTCAGATTTACGACATTTGCTTTATGAGCCGCTAAAGAAAAAGGAAATATTTCAGATTTCTTATTCTGAAACGGAACAACTCTTGAACTCGAAAACATCTTCCTTGATGGAACTGAAATGGCTTGAACAACAGTTAAAAATAGACACGCTCAAGAATTCAATAGATGAACAGAAGAGCAAAAACGTGCATTTGGTAAAGCAGAAAGAGGAAATGGTTACAACTATGAATTTATAGTTGGAAACAGATCTAACAGTACAAATAACTCGAACTATTGAAAAGATCAAGTTTTAGTTTACATCTACTATAGAAAAACAAAACCTATTGATAAATTCACAAGAAAAACTAAAACAGAAATTCTTTACGAAATGCTTAGAGATGGTTACATTAATAAAAATTAATCTCTAGTTTCAAAGTGCTACACATCAGTTGTGTAGCGCTTTTTAATATAGATTTGACCCTAAAACTTTTAACTTTGAAATAATGAAAAATGTAATACAATAGATTACAAGAGTTTTAAAACTACTCTTACAAAAATTAACAAATATATCAGTAAGTATGGATTCACTTGGGTGTGCTAATCATAGTGCTAGGTGCTCGAAATATTTACGTAGCAAAACAAACTAAAAGGAAATTAAAATTATGAACAACGCAGAAAACAAAAAAGAAAATGTTAAAGTTGTTGAAAAACAACAAAGAACACCAATTGTTTCAAAAACAAAATTATTAGAAGCCGGAGCATACTTCGGACACAAAACTCACGCTTGAAACCCAAAAATGAAAGATTACATTGTTCCAAACAAAAAGAACAAAGGATCACACATTATTGACATTATCAAAACACAAAAATACTTAGAATACGCTTACTCATTAGTAAACACATTAGCATCTAAAAATGCACAATTTATTTTTGTTGGTACAAAAAAACAAGCTAGAGAAGCAGTTAAAGAAGCAGCTGAAAGAACAAACTCATTATACGTAACAGAAAGATGATTAGGTGGTACATTAACAAACAACCAAACAATCATGTCACGTGTAAACAAAATGAAAGAATTAGAAGCTAAAGCAGCTAACGGATTTGCTGGATACACAAAGAAAGAAGCTTTAGACTTACAAAAGAAATTAGATAAATTACACAAAAACTTAGATGGAATCAGAAACATGAACAGATTACCACAAGTAATGATTGTTGCTGATCCAAATGAAGATGCAATCGCAGTTAAAGAAGCTAAAAGAAAGAAAATCAAAGTTATTGGTATTTTAGATACAAATGCTAACCCAGATTTATTAGACTTCGGAATTCCTGCAAACGATGACTCTTCAAAATCAATCGCTTTAATTATGACAATTTTAGCTGACGCTATTGTTAAAGCACGTGGTGGACAAGTTAAATTTGCATACCAAGAAGACGATAAAGTTGTTTTACCTTCATTCCAAAAACAAGAAGAAAACTCAAACAACTAATTAATCACAAAATAATTTAATTAAGGAGTAATCATGGCAGACATGAAAATGGAAAAAATTAAAGAATTAAGAGCTAGAACAAATTCAGCCTTAATCGATGTTAAAAAAGCATTAGAAGCTACAGAATACGACATTGAAAAAGCTATTCAATGATTAAAAGAAAATGGAATTGTTAAAGCTGCTAAAAAAGCAGGTCGTATTACTGCTGAAGGTGCAGTTTCAGCTCATGGAACAGATAAAGAAGCTGTTATGGTTGAAATTAACTCAGAAACCGATTTCGTTGCTAAGAACGACAAGTTCCTTAACTTATTAAACGAAGTTACAAAATCAGTTTTTAAATCAAAGGCTAACACCTTAGAAGAAGCCTTAGCTACAAAAATGAATGACAACGAAACTGTTGAACAAGCTTTAATTCAAGCTACATCAGTTATTGGAGAAAAAATTTCTCTTCGTCGGATTCAAAGAGTAGTTGCTGAAGAAGACCAAGTTTTAGGTATATACGTTCATGTTAACCGTCAAGTTGCAGCAGTAGTTACAGTTAAAGGTAACAATGTAGAAGCTGCTAAAAACGTGGCAATGCATGTTTCAGCTATGAATCCTGAATTCACATTAGTTTCAGATATCCCTGCAGAAAAATTAGAAGAAATCAAAGCAGGATTTGAGAAACCAAATGGTTTTGACTCTAAACCAGAAAAAATACAACAACAAATTACAGAAGGTTGATTAAACAAACAATTATCAGAAATCGTTTTAGCTAAACAACCTGTTGTTGTTGACGATTCAGTATCAGTTGAAAAATACTTATCAAATCACAATGATGAGTTAGTTTCAGCTGTTAGATTTGAAGTTGGTGAAGGTATTGAAAAAGTTCAATCAAACTTTGCTGACGAAGTAGCTGGAATGGTTGTTAAGTAGTTCTTACTTAACTTCTATTTTGATATAACGCATATTCTAATCACTTGGAATGTGCGTTTTTCTTTATAAATTAATAAATTAATTTATAATAAAACTTATAAAATCAAATTAACTAAAAAAATCAATAAAACAAAGGATAAATCATATGAAAGCAAGATTAAAATCATTAGTTTTAGGTTTAAGTGGTGCAGCATTACTTTCACCAATGTTATTAGTATCATGTAATAACTCATCAAGCTCACAAAAAAGTCAAGCAGAACTTAAAGCAGAAAAAGCAAAATTAAACACAGATATTCAAGCTGAATTTAACAAATACAGTTCAGTTGCTAAATCTGGAGACAGCTTAGATCAATTAGTATCAAAAAAACAAAATGAATTATTTGCTTTAATTGCTGAATTAGATAAAAAAGAAGTTTTATCAGATTCAGACGTTAAGAAATTAGCTGACTTTTTACAAACATTAAAAGATCAAGCTGCAGACGTATTATTACGTGGATTTGTTGATAAAAACTTAGAAGTTGTTGCAATCGAAAAACAACTTGAAGCAGCTAAAAAGGAATTAGAAGATCTTAAAGCCGACACTGAAGGTGCAAACAAGGAAACATTAGCAGAAAAAGAAAGAGAAATTCAGGCTCTTAACGATCAATTAGAAATTGCTAAAAACGAATTAGAAGATGTTAAGTCAAAAATGGTAAAGAGAGCTCCTTCAGGTAAGCAATCATTACTTAAAATCACAAAAGCAATTCTTTTCTACTTAAGCTCATTTAAATCAAAATACCCTGAACTTTATAAATCAAACCAATCAATCATTGATGGTGCTGTTTCAACATGAGAAAAAAGTAGTAAAGAATATGAAGCTCAAGAAGATGACTACAATAACATTAACTATTTCTATGCTCAAACAATGTATGCTTTAAACTGATATACAATTATTAAAAATTACTTCCCTGAAGCTAAAGTTGAAATGCCGTTTCCTAAAGAAGAATTCATGAATTCATTATTCCAATGAAGAATTAAAGATTTAGAAAATGTTGCAGTTAACTTATCAAGTATGGATCGTTCAACTTTATCAGCTGAAGAAAGTGCAAAAGTTGATGAAAACATTCAATTAGTTAATGGTGTTAAAACAAACTATGAAGAAGCATTAAATACATCTACAAACTTAGACGAACAATTTATTAACTTCCAAGCATTAGAAATTCAATTCTGAAGCAAATACATTTACAACACAAATTCATTCAATGAATATAAACCTTCATTATTGGTTCCTTCATTAAGAATTTCTAAGTTCCCATTATCAAATGAAATAATTGATGCAGAAGTTTTAGAGCAATTAAAACCAGTTTCTAAAGAAATCGCAGACAAGTTCTCAGAATTCTACACAAACACAGGATTTAAATACTTACCTTCAGTTTACTACACAAATCTTTACAACCAATTCCGTGATGATCTTTTCAATGTTATTAGATACCAATTTATCCCTAAGCAAACCACATTAGAGGGGTTATTATACGTTCTTTCAAAATCGGAAAATGATTTATCAAAATACAATATTGATACAACACAAATTCTTGCTGATATTAACGCAAAAGCTAACGAAATGTATAACGGAGCCTACAGCGGTAGCACATACGCTCTATACAATAGAAAAGTTAAGGCAAAATGAAATGAACAAATGTATGATGGAGATGAAAATTCAGCAATTTACAAATCATATAAAAAATTCAATACATGAGCTGTTAAGCAAATGAACGAAATTAAAGCTCTTTCACAAGAACAATTTGTTTCAGCAGTTGATAGATATATGTTAATTAAAGCTTTTGACTTTAAATTACAGACATTAGTTAACTTATTTGAATACTGAAAACTTCAAGGGATTGATCCGAAATCAGAAGAAATGGAAGCTGTTTTACAACTTTCAAAATCAGCTTCAAAATATCAAGCAAGAATTAAATCTGCAGAAGATACAATCGCTGATTTAGAAGCTATCAAAGCAAAATTAAAAGAATTAGTAAGTTCATACAATTTAGATACAATTAACCATCCAGATTACACAACAATTGAACAATACTCATCTACTCTAAATGAAGATAAAGCTAAAGTTCAAGCGGTTATTGATACATATTCAGCATTAACAGGAACTGATGGAATGTTTGAATTTACATTTAGCGAAATTACAGACTTTTTCAATAGTGCTGTAGACAATTTCAGAACAATTATTAATAAATGAGATCAGTTTGTTGCTGATTCTAATACAGAAGGTTTTGCAGAAACTTACAAAGTTTTAGCTGACTTCAAAACAGTATTAGAACAAAAAGTTGGTGATGAAAACGACGGTAACATGGATATGCTTTACGTAAAATTTGCTGACATTTACCAAGACAACAGATCAGGTGATAAATACACAAATGGTTTAGCTTTATTAGATGAATATACAGCATTTGCTAACTCTTTAAAACACGGCGAATTCGCAAATGAAACAGATGCTAGAGCATATTTAAACGACAAATACTCACAATTTGAGCAATTAAATGGAAAAATGACAGCTGCTAGAGAAGAAGGTGGAGTATTTTATGCATTAGATGATTACCAAGGATTCACAAGCGAATTAGACTATGAATGAGCTGAATTTGCAACTACATTTAGAGATCACGCTTATGATTCAATGTCTCTTGATGACTTAAATTCTAAAGTTGCTTCACTTAATGAAAAATCCGTTGAATATTCAGCTAACTTTGGTAAATTACCAGCTACTGGTGAAACATTTATGAAACTTATTGCAGGTGATATTGAAAGAGAAAACTCAAACATTGAAAACTTTAGAAGACAAGATAAGAAAGCAAAACAAAGTTTATATATTGTTCCGGGTCAAGAAATTTATGCATTCATTAGACAAATTTATAAATCAGTTTCAGCCGAATTATCAGAAACTTCAATTAGCGAAGATCACCAAGATAAAGTTGTTTATGACGCAACACACAAAGCTATTGATAATTTAGTTAAAAAAGATTTAACATTTAGAAACATAATTTTTGCTAACGCTGATGGTTTTGAATACTTAACAGATGAACAAGAAGCATCAGGAAAACCTAAATCAGAGTTATACACAGAAATGATGAATTTAGAATCAGCTTACTATCAAGCAAACTTAGCGTACTTAAAAGCTGATGACAATTCAAAAGATGAGAAAAAACAACAATTACAGCAAGCTAGAGTAGCTTACTACAACTTCTTAAATTCAGATAATTTCTCAATTTCAAGAAGTTCATACTTAAAATTCAATTTAAATGTTTACCGAACATATGACGATGACAGTGAATTTACACCATTTGATTTAGCATTATTATTTGCTCAATACGATGGTTCAATTGAATTATTAAGATTCGTTGAGAATACATACATTAAAAACAATCAATAATTTATTTAGTTAAAAACTGGTATCAAAAACCAGTTTTTAATTTTTTTAATTACTAAACTTGAACTTAATAAGGTTTAAATCCTCAGTTAATTTTTGATTATCAGAAATTTGTTTTTCTAATAACTTTTCAATGTTCGCAGGATCAGTCACATATCTTTTTATAGCAATGTCCAAGGCCTCTTTGTAACTTAGGTATCTTTTATACTCAGCATCATGGTAATCGATTGATATTAAATCTAATTCATATCTACCATCTTCTTTGTATTGTCTGAGTTTCTCAGGATCTTTTTCAGCTTCTTTAATGTCTCTCTTAGCTTTCTCTACACATTTAAAATTATCATCAACTAATTTATTGATTTCACTTATCTTGGTTGTTAAGAATGTTTTGATATTTTGTTTTCTATTTGAATCATTTTTCAGATTTGTAAGTATATTTGTTAGAAATTCATTTACTTTAGTGAATTTTGAAACATTAATTTGAAAATTGAATTGTAAGTTTGATTTTAAATTAGCTTTATATTCTTCTTTAAAATCATTAACCTGCTGTCTGATTTCATCAGTGATTCAACTTTCATTATACTCAGCAAGGGTTAATTTGTTTTCTCAGAAAGTGTTAATTACAAAATTATTAATGCTTGAAAATGATTTAAGTAACATTTCTTGGTCTGATGTAATTTGACTATTATTGCTTTCAATTTTTGCAAAATCATAATTTGGTTCAGAACTGTTTATAGTTAATATTTCATTTTTAACAGTGTTCAATCTAAAATCTGAATTTTGCTTTAAACTTCCTAAAGTTTCTTTTGCTGTTTGCAATTGAGTAAATCAAAATTTATTTTTTTCTTCTTTATTAGTATTAAAGTAACTTGAATTAATGAATTCATTATGAGCAATATTTGCTTCTTTGGTTTTTTTAGTGATCATTCAAAGTTGTTCACCTAAAAAGAAATCCTGAAGTTCTAATTTTGCTTTTTCAATTAATAATGGTTCTAATCTGTCGAAATTATTGTTATAAAAGTCTTTGTAAGATTGATATGAACCTGTTGCTCTATTAAGCACGTTTATATTTGCAGTTTGCATTTCAAGAACTTTATTGTAGATAATTTGTAAACTATCGGCTACAAATGTTATTGTCTTATAAATTTGTTCAATAGGATCTTCATCAATAATTTGATTATATTTTGTGATAGTTTCATCTATTATATCTTTGAGCTCATCTGAATTGGTTTCATTAATATAACCTTTCATATAGTTGAAAAGTGTTATAAATTTGTTGTATTTCTGAGTTAAATATTCGATAAATTTATTCCTAATTTCACTATTTGCTAGGCGTTTTAGTCTTGAAAGTAATTCTGTATCTGTCTTGAAATGAGCACTTAAATAGTTGTTAGTTTGAATTAAATTTGATTGAATTTGTCAATTTAGACTCATCAATTTTATACTTGATAAATTCAAACTAATTAATTCATTATCTAAATTATCTAAATATTGATAATTACTTTTAATACCTTCTAATTCAGCGTGATAGTTATTTCATAACTGGTCATTTTTAAAACATAAATCCTCAATTAATGGAACAAACTCTTCTACATTTGCTTTTGTTAATATGTGATTTTCAAGAAAGTTTATGATTTTTTCACATTCTAAAATATGACTTTCGACAATGTTATTTATTTTATTCAACACTTCTTGTTCTGTTGTGTTTAAATTGTGAAATTCAAAATTAGTTCATAAATTTTTAAATTCTTTAAGCCACTTAATTGATGATTTCATTTGTCCTACAACAAATTTCCTATATTGTTTTATGTTTTCTAAAAATTTATTCATATTTTGAGGTTCTTGAATAAAAAAGTCTTTGTAAACATTTCTACCATGCAATAAGGTTGAATTATGTCATTTAAGGTCAGGGAAATCTAATAAATGCATTTTTGCTTGAGCACTTAAAATGCTTGCCACATAATTTATTCAAGTATTTGAATTAGCATTAGTAAATGAACTAAAGTTTGATTGATTTAGTTCTGTTAGTGCATTAAATTTGCTAAAAATTGCATCTTCATAATTTAGAGTGTTTGACAATACTCTCGATTCATTTACACCTACAGGAGTATTAAAAATAGGTGCAGGTTGCACAATTGGTACATTGATTTTGCTTTTATTTTCTTTCTTTTCGATTGGCTCACTAGACACTGGTGCAGAATGAATATTTCTTACAATTAATCAAGTTCCTACACCGATTGAACCTGCGACCATTAGTGAACCCAAAATTGTTAGCCATTTATTTTTAAATATTTTTATTTTCTTCATTTTTCTCCTCACTTTATTAGTAAAAATGATCAAAAAAGAACTAAAAAAGAACATAATAAGCTTTTGAAAAATCTACATTTAATGTAAAATTGAATTTATTTATATATTTATATATAAATAAGGATTTTAATCAAAATTTGAAATTCAATAAAGGAGTACTATATGAAAAATTTAGCTTTAAAATACAAAGTTTTATTAGCATTAGGTATATTAGCTGGAGCGTCCGGTATTGCTGTTGGTTCAATTTACGGATATGCAAATAATTCTGACGAAAAGAATGGACCAACAAATCCGGTTGATCAAAAATTATTTGTAAACAACTTTAAAAAATTCTATGATGAAAATGATCAAATTAAACCTGAAGTTTGTGTTTTAGATCCACTTAAATCAAAAATTGTTGCTAATGTAGTTTCAAACAATGAAGCTTACAATGAATACAACTTTGTTGGTGAAACAGAAAAATATTCATTTGACGAATTTTTCAAAGAATATTACAAAAGATACAATGAATCATTCATATTAGAAGTTAAATACGGCTCATTCAGTTTTTACAATGAGTACGTTTTAGCTGTTAGACCAAAACAATTTATTGAATTTTCAAATTGATTTATGTCAAACGTATCTTGAGGTCCTGACCTCTTAACTTTAGACTCATTTAGAATTGTTCCAGGAGTTGAGCAAAATGGTAATGCTATTACTTTAGGGTCCCACTCAACATTGCACAAAGAATACAGTGAAATTAAATTCTTCCCTGATGCATTCTTTGGTTCATTACCTTACTACTCAACGGTTGGTGGTAGAGGAAATGCACAAGATGCGTTAACTTATTCAACATTTAATTATGAAGTTCCTAAAGCTGATGTTGATATGTTCTTAAACAACATTCCTTTAGCAACTGCAATTAAAAACTCTTCAATGCTACCTAACAATACAGCATTTAGAGAAATTACTATTCCAAGAAAATTAATTAACAAAGATTTCTTAGTTTACATTCCGGGTTCAGCACCACAACTTGATGTTGAAAAAATTCAAACAGTTTACTTGCCAAGTGACATTAGTTCTGAAGAATTTGCAAAAGTTGCAGAGGAACTCAAACCTAACTTTGGTACAGTTTCATTAAGTGACTTCAAACCAGTTATTATTAAAGATGTTAACAGTAATTACAATACAGAAAAAAAGAAAACAACTTTTGAAGTCTTCTTTGATTACAAAAATAAAGCTGACTCAGACGCGGTTAAAAACTTTGATAGAGATTCACTTTCAGAAACTGATAAAGCAAAACTTGATCAAGTTATTGCTGCTAGAGGTGACTTTAATGTTAGAACAAGTTTAGACTTTACAAGAATTTCAGAAGCTTCAGCAATTACATACAGAAACTTTGTAAAAGCTATAAATGAAGATATTATTCACTTCTTAGATTTTTATGACGTTAATTCATATGTTGGAACAAAACTTTTTGTTTATAAAGAAGGAGATAAAACTTATTACTTTGATTCATTTGTTAAAGCAATCAATGAAGTTCCTACTTTAAAAGATAAAACTTATGAAGAACAAAAAGCGTTAGTTAAAGAATGTGAAATTAAAGAGTTTACAATTCAAAACTCTAAATCAACACATATGCTTTCAGTTAAACTTGAAGACTCAAACAGATTTATCTTACGTGAACAATTTGTTGCAAGTGCTTCAAATAATTATTCACCAGCCGGATTTGCTCAATTTAAGGAAGCTGCTGGATATTTAGGTTCAATCACTCCTCTTATTTTAGGTTACACAAGTGAAGAAAAAGATGCTAATGGACAAACATTAAGAGGACTTGATTCAAGAAAATACCAGGTTTATACAGAGGTTTATAATGGACTTGCTGAAAAAGTTCTAGAAAAATACCCACACTTACTTAAATCATTAAACGGACCACACTTAGAAAAATCTGTAAATGCTAAAGGGGTATATGAATACAAAATTGTTCAAGGTGAATACAAAGGTGTTTCAGAATCAGATAGAATTGGACTTCCACTTGTTTTAGGAACTCTTATTGAAGACTTTGAAGGTATTTCAACAGACTTCTTAAAATATGTTGCAACTCACGAATATGGACATCACTACACACTTGATCAAGGTCAATCTTGAATCGATTCTAAAAACCCTATTTTAGTTGGTGGTCTTTCAACTCGTGGTGGAGCTAGCGACTCTTCATTCTACTCATACAAATCTCTTAAAAACTATTTAGAAGCTAGAACAAACCTTACAGTTATTAGAACAAACAGTTTAGGTGCTCCAACTGAAAACGGTAAATTCATCAAATTCCGGTTTGGTATCCTTGATGAAAATGGAAACGTTGTTTCTCAAGAAGTTGAAACTAAAAATCAAATGTGAGGTGCTGTAGGTGTGGCTGGACAAGACATCTACACAGTCTTAGCTAACCCACAAAGACGTTTCTTACAAGATTATGAAGGAATGATTGAAGCAGCTAAACTTAGAAAAGTTGCTCTAGGGGACTTATTTATTGCAAACTCATTTGATGAACAATCAGGAACACTTAACCCGGCAATTTCTGGAAAATCTAAAGTATTCAAAAAATTCGAAAATGGTGAAATTAAATTTGCACAAGTAACTGCTAAAAACGTTATTGAACAATTAACAGATGGTTCTGGACAACCTATTGCGCAATTTGTTGACTTTATCAATGATGATGAATTCAAAGTTAGAGTTTATGAAACTGAAACTGTAAATGACAAAACAGTTATTACAAAAGTTAACTTCAAAAAACCGGATGGTTCACCAGTTATTAATGTTCCTTTAAATGTTGAACTTGATACAGAAAGCTGAAACTACATTCGTTCACAAGAAAGATTAATTGTTCAATCACTTCAAGAAGTTATCAAAGCTGACTTATTCGATTCAGGATGAAACACTAATGCAACGAGATTAGGTGGTTCACTTGCAATTTACCTTAAAGACTTATTTAATGCAGTTGATTTAAATGACTACTTTAAATTATTTAAAAACAGAGGAAACCAAATTGAATACGATCCACAATACAACTCTGTTTTAGCAAACTTTGCTCAACCAGGTCAAGATGCACCTGAACAACACAGAGAAGCATTACAATACTTATCACTTCGCTCAAGTTTACAAGGTTCACTTAGAGATATTGTTAACACATTCTATGGTTATATAGACACAAAATACAAAATGCAAAATAGAGCAAACATTAACTCTGTTTTAACATTTGCAAACTACAGAGATTTACAAAACTCAACTAAATATACATTCCCATATGTTTCAAGCTCAGCATTCTTAAGTACATACACATACTCAAAAGACAGACTTAGTCAAACAATGAATGAGTACGCTACTGAATTGGGTCTTGAATCAGTTGATGGAAGATGACAAAATAACTTTTCTATTGCATTTTCATATGCTCTTGGAATTGCTAGATTAGGTAACAACTCATCAGACTTGTTTACTTACTTAGACAAAGACCAAAATATGTTAACTTTAGAAAACTTACGTGAGTTACTTACAAGTGGTCCAGATGCTTTTGATAAAACTGTGAAATATGTTGGACTTAATCCATTCTCATCAGCTTACAAAAAAGCTGATTCAAACTTAATTGAAGCTTTTGTTGCTAACTACAAAGTTAATGCAACAAGATTAGATACAAACAAAACTGCAAAATCACTTGGTTTTGCTTCACTTGATAAAATGATGGAATTATTATCAATTGACTACTCAAAAGCTTCATTTGATGTTGCTTCTAAATCATTCAATTGAGATTTAGATTATGTAAAATCAAAATTTGATTTAAACAAAATTAAATCAGTTGTATTAGCAGGTGACTTCACAGTTTCAACAGATAAAAAAGTTGAAATCGGTGCATCACAACAACTTTTAGCTAACTATGCAATGAAAGCGTTTAAAAACTCAAACTTACTTCTTGCAGTTAAAGACTTTAATGTTGCTACTGATTTAGTTGCTAACCAAGCATTCTTCTCAAAAGAATATGGAATTAGAATCGAAAGTCCTGAATTTAGAGAAAACTATGTTGAAGACGCTTCATTAATTAACCCAGAATCAAAATTACAATTTGATGCAGCTAAATTACAAGAATTCCTTAATGAACTTCTTTCAAAATATGGTGTAAGTGATTACAAACAATATTTTGACACTCAAGACTTAATCCTTTTATTAGGGAACATTACATTCATTAGAAACTTTGGTGTTATTGGAGAAAATCTTCTTATCGGTGATATTTACTACGGTGGATTCTCTTCAGGTAAACCATCAAGTGATGTATTCAACTACAATGAAACAAGAGTTGAACCATTATTAAATGACAAATTCACAGATTATATTTACTCAATTGCTGAAACATTAACAAGAGATTATGTTCAAACAACTTACTTACCAAGTTTTGAAAACTTTGGTAACTTACCAAAATTCTTAGGTGGAGTAAATGAATCAGTTACTGGACTTGATTACATTGTTGATGGGACTAAATTAGCTTACTTAAACGATATTAAAAATAGTCAATCAGATATGGTGCAAGGTATTTATGCAGCTATTCAATCACATAAATATAAAGAATATATTGCACAAACTTTAGATTTCCAAATTCAAACAAACATTAAGATCGCTGAATTCAAATCTAAAGTTGATAACTTAAAATTAAATTTAATTCCATCTGCTGAAGCTGCAATCACTGATCATAAAGAACAAATTAAATCTGAAGAACAAAAATTAGCTTCAATGCAACAAGGTAGCGACGAATACAATCAAACAGAACAAAAAATCGCTGACCTTAAAGAACAATTAGCTACTAAAGAGCAAGAATTCAATAACTTACAAGCAGAACTTTCAAGAACTAATATCGATTTAGCTAACGAATCAATTGAAAAGAATAAAAAACTTGTAACTGAATTCAAGGAACCGATTTTTGGAATCTGAAATGACACATCAATGCTTCAAAGAAATGAAGATGGAAGAAGAAATTCAAACTACTTTGGAAGCTTCATCTCAAATAACAATGGATTCTTTAAAGATAGATTTGAAAAAGAAAAAATTGGTATGGAACTTTATGATGAAAATAGAAATGCCATCCAAGACAACAACATTAGATTAAAAGACTTTGAAGGAAACAAAATTACTTCAAGACCTAAAGCATTCTTTGTTTCACAACTTCTTAACTATGGAGTTTCAGAAAGAACAATTTCAGGTATGTTCAGAAATAAAAAACTTGATGCAGTTGCTATGTATGGATACATTCCAAATCAATTAGCAGAGCAAGTTAAATACATTAAGTTCACTGACATTGATACAAATGAAGCGCACTACTTACCTGTCAACATTGATAAAACAAACAACATTTTCTATTATGAAAAACAAGGTGATGCAGATTCTAAAGTTACACTTGAACAATTAGGTTACCAATCTTGAATTTCTGATTATGCACTTATGTCTAAATACAGAAACTCATTATTAAAACCAAAACACAGATTCTATATTGATTTTGCTAATGAAAACAAAGATACAGTAGGTGGATTTACAATCGGTGACCTTGATGCAATGATTGAAAACGGTAAAGCTGATGAACAATCACCAATCAAGATAATGCCTGAAAAAGATGAAAACAACAACGACACAGGAAAAACAATTATTTACGTAGATTACCAATTTAACATTTCAGGATAATAAGGAGAAGAAGATGAAATTAAAAAATAAATTATTATTGACATTAACAGCAGCTTCTGCTCCTGTTGTCTCGTCAATTGCATTACTATCTTGTCAATCAGGTGGATTATTCACTAAATCAATTGATTATGATTTAGGATTAGCAACTGAACCAATTAACAACTTAAACTATGTTAGATATAAATCAATGGACAAAATTGTTCCATCATTAGTGGACTCATATTTAAAAACAGGTCCTACAGCTCAACTTAAATCATTACTCAACAAAGCTTCATACAACTTTGTTGTTATGGAAAATAGCACAGTTAAAGATTCAGCTAAATTTACTGACTACTTAAATGCATCTAGAAGTGAACTTTTAGATAATGATGGTAAAGGTAAAATTTCAAATGCATTCTATGGAATTGATAACTTCCAAACAGTGGGTGGATTAGCTGACTTATCAGATGGAAATATCCAAGAAAAAAGTACTATTTATGCTTACAGAAACCCTAGAAACCCTAATAACTATATGGCTATTACAGGGTACACTAGAAAAAAACAAAATATGTGATCTAACGGTGACTTTGTAACTTCAAATGACATCAGAGATTACTTAGAATACATTTTAGACCTTAACACAGGGTCTCAAAAATTAGACACAGTTAGAAAATACGGAATTAGAGCAGTTGATAAATTTATTGACGCTCAAAAAGAGTACCAACAAAAATTCAAACAATCATATAAAAACCCATTTGGACGTAGAGATTATGTTTGATCAGAAGTATTGAACAGATACATTCAAAATCCAAACCAAGAAGTGTTCACTTCACAAATCAAAGATGAAAATGGAAATCCACTTGATACTGTGGAAGTTGAAGCGATTAAGCAAGCTGCATTAGAATTTGGTTTCTATACAGGTCAATTATTCTTAGATTATGATAACGATTACATTGCAGAACACTTATCATTACCTGAAAACTCTTCTTTTGCTTTAGATAAAGAAGTTCAAGACTTTACAGTTTTAGTTAATGGTGAGAAAAAGCAAATTAAGATTGTTAAAAATATGTATGTAAACCCATATCAAGAGTTTAATAAAACAAACAAAGACTTACAAGGTACAATCAAAGCACTTTCAAGTAGCGAAAACTCATTCACAATGATTTTCGATGACACTAAAACACCTGATTTATCATATTTATTATTCACAATCCTTTACAACTTATTCCCAATCAATAGAAAACACGTTGAAACTGTTGCTGGTGGAATTGATAAATATGGTTCAGAACCTAAAACATTCTTAACATCAGGTCCATTTAAAATTGCACAAAATGGTGAAGGTATTCTTTTAGGAGATAACGGTTACATTATTCTTGAAAAAGATAAAGATTACTTTGACGCTGAAAACACAATTTCAAACAAAATCAAAATTATGTTCTCAACTAACAAGAACACAAACTCATTATTCTTTGAAGATGGTTTAATTTCACAAACATATATTCCTGCTTCAAAAATGAACCTTTATTGATCTGATCCTAAAATGAAAAAATACCTTAACAAAAACACAGGGTATGGAACAATTGCTTTTGCTTTCAACTTAGATAGCGAAACAAATGGAAATTCATATTTACAAGATCAAGATTTAAGAAATGCAATGTATTTTGCAGTTAACAGAGAAAAAGCTCTTAAATTCGTTGGATGAGATTTCTCATTCCCTGTTAACACTTGAACATCTTATGGACAATACAAAACATTCGATGGTAAAAACATTGAAATGTTCTTTGAAGGTCAAAAATCTGCAACTAAAAATGGTAAAGAATTTGACTTACAAAACTATGAATTCGTTGTTCACTTAGCTAAGTCATTCACATTTGAAAAAACTGAACGTAAAGATTTAACTCACGATATTCAAACAGCAAAATACTATTTAGATAGATTCAAAGCAAAACATCCAGAATTACAATCAGTTAAATTTGAATTCTTAAACAATGGTTCAGAAGAACAAAAGAACGCTGGTTTATTCTTAAAAGGTGCTCTCGAAACTATGTCAAATGGTTACATTTCAATTGAAACAAAAACATTACCTGAAAACATCTATGCAAGCTTTATTGAAAAAGGTGCATACCAAATTATTTATCAAAACTATGATAGATTAGGTGGTAATGGAGCACAGGACTATGTATCAGTATTCTTCAAACGTGATGAAGTTGATACAATCAACCAAAAAACAATTGCTTTCAAAGATAACCCTGTTGGTTCATACATTTATGGGGACTACATAGGTGAATTAGTTATTGAACAACTCCAAAAACAAGATGCTAGTGTTTCAAAACTTTCATTAATGCAATCTGACATTAATTGAATTAATAAGCTTATTAATTCAAACTCATTATCAGGTGACTATGTAAACATTGCATCAGATTATAATTCAGCAAAAGCTTCACAAAGTAGCAGTGAAATAGCAGTATTTGTTAAAAAATATGCAAAACCGGTTTCGCTTGCGCTTGCAAGTTTAAACGAAGCTAAAAAAGCAAGATATTCAGAGCAATATGTTGAAAACTTACTTGGGTATATTATTATTAATAACAAAAACATTAAAACAAACAGAATCAACAATGCATTTATTACATATTTAGCTACTGAATTTACAACAGAACAAATAGCTAACTTAACAAATGAAACACAACAAAGATTACAATTCAACCAAGAAGAATTATTAAGAAGCGAAAGCGCAAAACCAGATGATGCAATTCCAGTATTCTGAAATAAATTCATTGAGTTATCACTTCAACATCCAGATGAATCGATTTCACAATACACTTCAAGAATTAACTCATTCTTCTCAGGTAACTTCACAGATGAGGAACTTTTAGAAAACTGATCTCAAACAAGAGTTTACTTATTTATCGCAGGACTTGAAAAAGTTATCAGAGATACAGCAGTTGTAATTCCACTTATGGAAGTTGATACAAACTGAGAAATTACAAAAGTTGGAGGGGTTGATAGTTTATTCAGATTCTCACTTCAATATGCATACGATATGACAAGACCACCAATGGCAAAATTACCAAGAACTAAAGAAGGGAACTAATGAAAAAAGTACAAGTAGATAATAAAACTTATGAACTGAACGATAACAAAGTTATCTTCAGAAGTAAAAGAAATGTTGAATTAACACTTAAAGATAAACTTCTTTCAATTGATTCACCATTCTTAAAAACATCTTGAAAATTCTTCAAAATTATTGCTGAATTTATTGTTATTGGATTTATTGTTATATCAATTACATTCTTCTTAATTAACTCAGTTCCAGGTGAAAATCCACTTACACAAGGTAAGGATGAAACTGCAAGAAAAATTATTGAAGCAAAATATGGATTGAATCAACCTTTACTTACAAGATACTTTAAGTACTTAAACGGTCTATTCCACGGTGACTTTGGTATTTCTTATTCACTTTTCCCTGAGCGTCCTATTACTGAATTTATTTGAGATAGATTTTACAAATCATTCTTAGTTGGAATTTTCTCAGTATTCTTAACAGTTACAATCGGTATTTCACTTGGTATTTGAGTTGGTAAAAATCCAGGAGGACTTGTAGATAACGTTTCAACTGTTATTGTTTCAATTTTCTCATCTGTTCCTTCTATTATTTTCGCTTTACTTCTTGTCTTTATCGGACGTGTTGTCGGAATACCTTATGTATTTGACCAGTATAATTTTGCAACCTATATACTGCCTGGTCTAGCGCTTTCATTAGGAAGCATCATTGTTTATATCAAATACATTAGAACAGAGCTTAACAGAGAGCTTAACTCAGTTCACGCTAAGTTTGCTTACTTAAAAGGTGTGTCAAGAAACAGATTCGTTTGAAGACATGCGCTTAAACCTGCGCTATTCCCGATTGCTACATTCTTCCCTGCTGTTATTTTTGGATCGTTCATCGGAAGTATCTTCATTGAACAAATTTTCTTAATTCCTGGTTCAGGAGGTATGTTACTTAATGCTATTACTTCAAAAGACTACAATGTTATCTTATTTTTAATTGTTATGTTCTCACTTCTTACAGTTCTATCATATGCATTCAGAGATATTCTTTATGAAGCAATTGACCCAAGAATTAGAAGGAGAGGTGCTTAATGAAATTTAAAGAACATTTACACAAATTTAATTCATCAGTTAAGAAATTCTTCGAAAAGACAGCAAGCAAAATTAAAGGGCGTGAAGCAACTGCTTCAATGTCTAAAGAAGAATTAGCAACAGCACCAAACCCAATTACACAACCATTTGTGTATCAGTCTTGAAAAATTGTCGGAAAAATTGTAGACTTCCAAACTGATATGCATATGCAAGCTCAACCAAGAGTTTTCAAAGAATTTATTAACAGATTCTCAAGAAGTTTTGCCGGAGTTTTTGGTTTTGTTACATTAGTTTCATTAATCTTATTAGCAATTGTTATTCCATTTACAACACAAGATCCAAACGTTACAAGTGTTGATGATTCAAAACTTATTTTCAATACAGTAGATAGCAAGGGTATGTTCCACATTCTTGGAACAGATCACTTAGGAAGAGATTTTTGAGCTAGATTATGATGAGGACTTAGGTATTCAATTGCACTTGCATTTGTTGTAACAGCAATTGAGGTTGCTATTGGACTTACAATTGGAATTATGATGGGTCAATTTGAATTCTTTGACAAAATTATGACTTTCATCATCAAAGTTATTTCAATTGTTCCTACAATTATCATCCTTATCTTAATGACTATTATTATCAAACCTAGTTTCTGAGTTGTTGTATTCTCACTTTCACTTACATCTTGAACAGGTATGGCTAACCAAATTAGAGCTCAAGTTAAGCGTGCTAAATACTTTGAATGAGTATCAGCATCAAAAATCTTAGGTACACCAACTTGAAAAATTCTTAAAAATTATGTACCTGTTATATTACCTATTTTAATTACTCAATTAGTATTCACAATTCCTGGTGTTGTTTTATCAGAGACATCACTTGCATTCATCGGTCTTGCTATCGATGATGTTCCTACATTAGGAAACTTAATTTCTGAAGGTCAAAAATTATTCCCTGATTACTTAAGATACGTATTTGTTCCTTCAACATTCTTAATCTTAATTACAACAAGTGTTCAATTAATTGGTGCATCAGTTCAAGATGCATTAAGAAGACAAAGATAGGAGAGTTTTATGAAAAAAGATAATAACTTATCTAATCAATCAGAAAAACAATCATTCAAGTCTAAATGAGAACACTTTAAAAGAAAAATAAATGTTGCAATCACAAACGCTTTTTCTGGTATTGGATTAGGGAACAGAAAAAATATGTTTGATTGAGAAACATTTATGGAAAATGTTGAGTTCAAAGAATTTTCAGATGGAACAAAACTTAAAATTGCTGCAGAAATTAAAGACATTCACTTATCATTCTTAAACCCATCTGTACCAGGTCAAAAGAACAAAGTTCTCCGTGGACCATCTATTCAAATTTATGAAGGAAAAGTTCATGCAATTATCGGTGAATCTGGTTCAGGTAAATCAGTTATTACATCTCTTCTTTATGGACTTACAGGAGATAATGCTGTAATTGATAGTGGTGAAATTAAACTTTACAATAATCACGTTGAAAAGTTCTCAATGCGTGATTGAGAACGTTCACACTATAGAGGAAGAGTTGTTTCAGCTGTCTTCCAAAACCCTATGTCTACATTAAACCCAACTATGAAAGTTGGAGCACAAATTATGGAAGGTATGCTTGTTAACAGAGTTGTTAAAAACAAAAAAGAAGCATACGAACGTGCTGTAGAATTCCTTAAATTGACAAAAATTAATGACCCTGAAGCTGTTATGAAATTATACCCACACGAAATGTCCGGAGGTATGATTCAACGTGTTGTTATAGCTGCTATTGTTGCGCTTGAACCAAAAATATTAGTAATGGACGAGCCTACAACAGCGCTTGATCCAACAGTTCAAGCTTTAGTTCTTGAAGTTGTTAAAGAATTACAAGAAAAACTTAAATTATCAATCGTGTTTATTACTCACGACCTTGGAGTTGTTGCTTCGATAGCTGACTACATTTCAATTATGTATGCAGGTCAAATCATTGAAGAAGGAACTACAAGAGAAATCTTAAAATATCCACAACACCCATATACTTGAGGTTTAATCTTAAGTATGCCTGATGTTAATAATGGTAAAAGACTTTCAACAATTAGAGGTTCAGTTCCATCTAACTTAAATAATATTGTTGGAGATGCTTTTGCAGTTAGAAATGATTATGCACTTGGTAGAGATTTTGAAGTTGAACCTGACTTTTACTATGTTTCAGAAACACATAGAGTTAAATCAGCACTTTTAGATAAAAAAGCACCTAAATATACACCACCTGCACACATTGCAAAATTATGAAAGGAGTTTTTAGCAAGTTCTAAAAAATAAGTTATGAAAAAAGACTATTACATAGAAACACAAAAAAAATTCCTTTTCTGAAAAAAAGAATTCATAAGATATAACATTAAAGGTGTAGATGAAATGTTAAAAGTTCCTCAAGGTAAGGAAGTTTTAGCAACATTAAGAAACGTGGATGTTACATATGGTTCTCGTTCAAAAGCATTTAGAGCTGTAGTAGACTTTAACTTAAATATTTACAAAGGTGAAGTTTTAGGTATCGTTGGTGAATCTGGTTCAGGTAAAAGTACAATTGGACGTGCTATTATCGGACTTACACCACACAGCTTTGGCCAAATCAAAATCCTTGATAAATTATTACCTAAGAAAATGGTTAGAGGATTTAAGCTTGGTAAATCACTTAAAGAATATAAAGAAATCGTTAACTTTATGGTTAATAAAGTGCAAATGATTTTTCAAGATCCAGCTAACTCACTTAATCCACACGTTAATATTGAAACAGTTGTTTCTGAAGGTTTAACGAATACAAAGAACTCTAAAGAAATTTACTTATTTAACTACGACCAAGAGGTTGTTAAACATTTATACTCAATGATTGATAAAAAAGAATATCGTTCTTTATTTGGAAAGTTCAAAGATGAATTAGATCACAAAATTTCAATCAATGAGAACGTTGCATATGATGCTTTATATGTTGACTTTGAAAAAACAATCAATGAAACTTGAGGTTTATCAGAAGTTGCAGCTAAATTAGCTGAATACAAAGCAAAACGTGATGAATTAAATAAATTAACAGAAAATGAATGTAAAACAATTTTAGTTAAAGACATTCTTAAGAGTGTAGGACTTGATGAATCAGTTTTAAAACGTTATCCACTCGAATTCTCAGGAGGACAACAACAACGTATCGGGATTTCTAGAGCCGTTGTGCTTAGACCTACATTACTTATTGCTGACGAACCAATTTCAGCGCTTGACGTTTCTATCCAAGCACAAGTTGTAAACATCTTTAATGAACTTAAAGAAAAATATAATCTTACAATTGTGTTCATTGCTCACGACTTACGTATGGTTGAATATATTTCGGATAGAATTGCTGTTATGAATAAAGGTAGATTACTTGAAGTTGGTACAACTGAAGAAATTATGAAGCACTCACTTCATCCATATACAAAATCATTACTTGAGTCAGTTCCATCGATCGATTCTGATAAAGGTAGCTTGCTAGGATATGAATATAATCCTGCAATGCATAATTACACAGAAGATTATCAACCTGAATGAATTAAAATCAATGATAATCACTTTGTGTTAGCTACACCTAAAGAAGTTCAAGATTGAAAAAATAATAAATATTAATTTAAATTCAAATAACCTAACAAAACAAAATAGAAAGGAGGCTATATGAAAAAAATTAATAAAAGAATTTTATTTGGTAGTTTTTCATTAGTTTCAATGTCGTTACCAATCGTTGCTCTTTCTTGCAATAATACAAACAACCCACAACCGAATCCGGGAAATAATAAAACAAATCCAAATCCTGAAATTACATTCGAGCAAAGCAAAGCAATTGCTATTTCTCAAGTTGAATCATCATATTCAAACTTAACAGAGGAGCAAAGAACTAAGATTAAAGAATTAATCCAAGCATCAGAAAACCAAGAACAACTTAAAAACATTCAAACAAATGCTAATTACTTAAATGAATTAGTTTCAAGTTTAAAAGAAGCTGTTGCAGATTATTCAGATGTTAAAGCTAGCTACAAATATGCAAATGATGAACAGCAAGCTAGAAAAGATGCGTTCGATACTGCTTACAATAATGTTAATAATGTTGTAAATTACTTAGATTTTTCAAATAATGGAACTGCATTAAACTTTGATGTTGAGGCACTTAAAGCGGCTTACAATGATGCTAAAAATGCATTAGCTGGTCAAGAGGTTCAAAAAGATCCTAAACCAGCTATGTATACAGATGCAGCTACAAGATTTGGTAAATGATTCACACTTCCTGAAAGTCAAGAAGTTTCTTACACAATAGTTGATACAGCTAAACAATTTGAAGAAAACACATATGAAGTTCATACATTAGGACCACTAGTTGATGGAAAAAGAACATATCCAATTAAAAACTACAAAGCGGATGCACCGGAATTACCTAATAATATTGAATTTTCTGTAAGTGATTTCCAAACATATCAAAAAATGATTAAACTTAGACAAAAGGTTCTAGACACTTTCTTTAGATTAATTGTTAAATCAGATGGTAAGAAAGTTTATGAATTCTTCAACCACGATGCTGCTTATGCACCTACTAGATATTCAATTAGTAAATTAATGTTAATCATTGATAAATTAATTATTACAGGTAACATTTATGAAGAGTACTTAATTGAGTTAGAGGGTACAAAGGAGGATTCAAAAGTTAAATTGTTCCAAGATCCAGCACACAAATATTCATATTATGCTATCTTACCTAAAGCAGAGCAAATGAAAAACGCTGTGTAGTAAGTTTAAAAGTCAAAATTAAGTAGCTTATGCTACTTTTTTATTACAAAAAAGCACATTAAAGTTTATTTAATGCACTTAAGTTATGTGTTATTAGATATATTGAAAATTAGAAATGGAACAAATAAGAAAGGTTTGTATTCTTTTCCCACGTTTCCAATTTATGCTATAAAGTAGGAAACGTGGGATAACCAGAGATAATTAAAAATAATAATCTCTGGTTTTTATATTCTTTAGTTTATTAAATTCTGAAAAAGTTGATTTTTAAACCTGAGTTTCCAAGTTAAAAAGGGTTAAAAAACGAAAACACCTATAAATAAG